>JAJXYG010000193.1 GCA_021780705.1 Bacteroidota bacterium | reverse complement strand
CATATGCTCAGCTTCTACTTCGCGGGGGATATACTGCCCGGTAGTGGGGTCCAGGGTGTCCAGGGCTTCAGGGCCCCCATCTTCATTTCTCCATACCAGGTTTCTTCTACCGTGGAGAAAGGTGGATTGGAGCTTGAAATAAGTATGGGCCGAGAGGCTGTCGGTGACAGTAGCAGAAAGTATATTCCAGGGACTGGAAAGCCAGTTTCTGCTTCTAAGGGAAGCCCGGGGGTCGGCCTTGAACATGCTGTCGGTAAGTCCCCCCGGCATTTTTACCCGGTTTCGCTGGGCGGTATATTCCAGGCTCAGGTGTAAATTCTTTGAAGGATCAAATTGAATTTTCCCGTAGCCGTTAAATTGCCACTGCCTGCTATTGGGTCGCCAGCCCTTTATTGAACGCCATTGCCCATAGGTGTAATAACTCCATTTTCCAATCCTGCCACCCAGGGAATTGAGGGTGTTGAATAGCCCGTAGCTGCCGGTAGTTTCACTGGTGTGGAATTCAAGGAGTGTATAGGTCGGCGGCTCTTTGAGGATATAATTCACCAACCCGCCGAATTGGGGACCAAACTGCAGGGAGGCGGCCCCGGTTACCAGTTCAATCCGGCTCACTGCTTCCAGGGGAGGCAGGTAATAAGATTCATTATAACCAAATACGTCTCCGCTGATATTATAACCATTCTGCCGGGTATTCATTTCCATACTTTGGACCGGATTCAGTCCCCGGATCCCGATGCCATTGGCGGTAAATCCTCCGGTTTCTGTTTCACTGATTATTAGCCCGGGGACCCTCCCCAGTATTATCCGGCTGTTGTCGAGCGCCTTGTTGGCGCTCAGGCTGTCGGGGAGAATTTGTTCGGTTTTCTTTCCGGCATATATGATTCCCCGGGACTGGTCGGGAAGGGAACTCAGGGGAGGCTGTGACTGCCTGAACGGTACGATTACCCTCTTTAGTAACAATGCGGGAAGGGTGTCATGATTATTTTGGGCAAATAGTACAAATGGCAGACTGAATGAAATGATCAGAGAGATTCTTAGCATCATGTTTGATTGTTTTTGCAAAATTCCTGGTTACAGTCCCATTGGTCTTACGAATTCAGGAAACCCTGTTTACGAATTGCGGAAAATCTTGGTTTCCTATCCTGGGGGTGAAGGGTATTGCATGGAGCGGGTTTTAACAGGTATGCCTTATGGTGAGACACATAGGAAGGGGGAGGTATTTTTTGCAAGGAGGAGTAAGTATTCCGGACAACTCTTCGAACTCGTTGAAAGTCAGAGCCTGTTTGTCTTCTCTTGACCGATTATGAAAAGGCTCATATTATTTAAGAATAATACCTAAGCACCTCAGGAAGAATTGGTGGTTGGTTTTTGTATTTGAATCCGATGGTTTGGCGGAAATATTCTCATATCCTCGTATCTTCAATTCTTTTTTAGAGATTATTCCCGGGAGAGCAGAGATGGATGAATTCGCGGCCAAGATGAGGAAAATACCTCAGGTGCGAGGTCCATTCCCCGATAGATCACCGCGCGTCAATCTGTCCTTTTCTGATTTTTGCGTTAGGCTACCCTCGAGGGAAATACTGAAGAATATAATATGATTTGCTATGATAAGAAAAATCTGGATACCTTTTACCTTCATAATTTTCAGCAGTGCCACAATCCTGGCACAGAATCATTCGGGTAGGTGGAGCCGAGAAGAAGTGAACCATTGGTATGCCCGGCAGGGATGGATTAGGGGAAGCAATTTTATTGCCAGTACTGCCGACAACCAGCTTGAAATGTGGCAGGCAGCCACTTTTGATACAGCAACCATCGACCGGGAATTAGGCTACGCGCAAAGTATTGGCTTTAATGCCATGCGGGTTTTTCTGCACCATGTGGCCTGGCAGGAAGATCCGGCAAGCTTTAAGGCCCGGATGAAAACGTACCTGAAGATTGCCCACTCCCATGGCATCCGCACCTTATTTGTATTCTTTGATGATTGCTGGAATGACCATTACCAGGCGGGACCCCAACCCCCACCCAAGCCAGGGGTGCATAATTCCAGGTGGCTGCGTGATCCAGGCACCCTGTATTATACCGAACCCCTTCTAAAGGATACCCTGGAAGCCTATGTCAAAGACATCCTTTCCACCTTCAAGCACGATCCCCGGATCCTATGCTGGGATTTATATAATGAGCCCGGAAATTCCAATTATGGCTCCAGGAGTCTGGACCTCCTCACCCGTGTATTTGAATGGGCAAGGCAGGTCCACCCCGACCAGCCGCTTACGGCAGGACTGTGGAATGCGAATCTTACCGAGTTGAATCATTTTCAGCTCACCCATGACGACGTCATTACCTACCACAATTATGATCCCCGGGCCGAGCACCAAAAGGTGATCGATTCCCTAAAACCCTATGGACGACCGGTGATCTGCACCGAATACATGGCCCGGCCCAGAGGCAGTACCTTCGCCACCATTATGCCGATGCTGAAACAGGAACATGTGGGGGCTATTAATTGGGGATTTGTGGCGGGCAGGACCAATACAATATTTGCATGGGATACCCCGATCCCTGATGGCAAGGAACCTGCCGTCTGGTTTCATGATATATTCAGAAAAGACGGTACCCCCTATAGTACCCAGGAAATCACCCTGATAAAATCCCTCACGGGAATTCACTCACCTGCAAAAAAAATTAAATGAAGCTGCGTCTCCTGATCCTATTTACCCTTGCTTTTACTCTGAATCAACTTTCTGCCCAGGTACATAAGGCTCCGGCCTATCCCCTGGTCACTCACAACCCGTATTTCAGCATCTGGTCCATGACCGATACCCTAAATAGTTCGCCTACCCGTCACTGGACCGGTAAACCTCAGCCCTTATTGGGATTGATCCGGGTGGATAATAAAGTGTACCGTGTGATGGGTAGCAATCCTGGTGATTACAAGGATATGAACTCTAAAGAAGCCGGAGGAGGAAACCAGTTCAAATACGTGGAATCGCAACCTTCTGGCAGTTGGCAGTATGAAGATTATGATGACCAGGGATGGAAGACTGGAAACGAACACCTGAACGGAGATAATGCCGTAGGAGAGAAAGGGGAGGGGGCTACCGGAATATGGGTGAGAAAGGAAGTGAACCTGTCCTTAGATTATACCGGGGCGCTATATCTCCAGTTGGATTATGCGGGGATTGCCACCCTTTATCTGAACGGGGAAAAGCTCGCTGAGTACAAAGGAAATTTACACCAGGGCCGAAGTATTGCCTTGACAGGTGAATTACATAGCAAATTAAAAGAAAGAAAAAATATTTTAGCCATATACATAAGGAAATATGGAGGAAAGATGGCGTTTTATGGAATACATTTTAACCACCACAGGGTTGTGGAACGCAGAGAAATTCTGGTGGCCCACCAGACCCAGGTCACAATGAAACCTACCCAGACGATCTATACCTTCAATTGTGGGCCGGTCGAGGCCACCCTGGTCTTTACCTCGCCCTTGCTGTTACAGGACCTGGATATATTGTCACGCCCAATTTCCTACCTTACTTATTCGGTAAAATCCCTGGACGGGAAGTCTCATCATATTACCTGTTATTTTGGGGTATCTACCTGGGTTTGTACCAATACTCCCAACCAGGAAGTGGCGGCTGAAAAAGTGGCCAACCCGCATCTGGATATCCTAAGGGAGGGTACCCTTACCCAACCCATACTTCAAAAGAAGGGAGACGACCTCAGAATTGACTGGGGGTACTTTTATGTGGCTGCACCCGCCTCCTCAACCGTGAAGCAGTATATTACCACTACCTCCGAAGTGCTTCCCTCCTTCCTTTCAGGCGAGACCACTTCCGACTTGCATCAGGGCCAGGATCTCTTCCTGAATACCACGGTGGATATGGGCAGGGTGGGCAGTCATGCAAAATCCCGCTATTTTTTGATGGGGTATGATGATATCTATTCCCTTCAGTTTTTTCATCAAAACCTGAGGCCCTGGTGGAACAGGGATAGTTCCAGGACCCTGGTGGAACTTCTTGAAAAAGCTTCCACCCAGTACGGAATGGTAATGGAAAAATGCTGGGACTGGAACCATAAGATTTATGACGATGCCATGGCAGCAGGAGGAAAGACTTATGCGGACCTTTGCGTGATAGCATACCGGCAAAGTATTGCCGCCCATCAATTGCTAAAAAGTCCCCAGGGAGAAATGCTTTTTCTGTCCAAGGAGAATTTCAGCAACGGTTCGGTCAATACGGTCGACGTAACCTATCCTTCCTCCCCGCTGTTTCTGGTGTATAACCCCAAACTGATGGAGGGAATGCTGAACGGAATTTTTTATTTCAGCGAAAGCGGAAAATGGGATAAGCCCTTTGCAGCCCATGACCTGGGCACCTATCCCATCGCCAATGGGCAGACCTATGGAGAGGGGATGCCGGTTGAAGAATCCGGCAATATGGTGATACTGAC
>JAJXYG010000180.1 GCA_021780705.1 Bacteroidota bacterium | reverse complement strand
TCAGGAAATATATAGAAGGATCCAGAAGAGTTGTGGATGGGGAGTTGTTAAACCATATTACCAATAAAGTCGTAACAGTAAAAGCTGCACCTAATCCCATAATGGCAAAAATTACAGAAAATTTATTCCCACCGCACTAAAAGGGACAAGTCAGGAAATAAAGAAGGAAAAACAATTGGATCCTGTATCCGGGATTCCCGGTCCCCGGGTAGCCCGGACGATCGGTTTTTTTGCCTGGGAAATAGGGAAGGAGCGTGGCCATCCCATTACCCCCGGAAATATATCTCCTTATGGATTTCCTGGCTGCTAATAGCTGTCCGTGGGAGTTTCATCGTGGTTTTCTCCCCCCAGGCTATAATCGTTATTTTCTTCATCTTCTTCCCCGAGCATCTCGTTGGCATCATCCTGCTCCACCCCGGGCACATCCAGGTCATCCCCGGATAAATCATTTTTGAACCCTTCCTCATTCAGGGAAGTTCCATCCTGGTCGGTCTGGTCCAGCGCAGCCCTTCGCAGGTTGATTTCATCGCCGGATGACATGGAATTTTCAGTGGACTCCAGGTCTTCGATCTCCTCACGGGACACCTGGTCTTCGCTATTGAGGTCCTCACTGGATTCATTAACAGGGGATTCGGCAGCCTCTTCTCCCTCTGTGGGGGTGCTGGCCAGTATGCCGGTCCTGCGTGTCGCCCTTTGCATTATTTCCGGTACTTCCTCGGTAGTCCCGTCGACCCACCACGGCCCCGGGCTGATGTTCCACCGGGGTGCGGGATCCTCGAAATACCCTTCGCGGTCATCCACCATGGTAAGCAATTCGTTATAAATGACTTCCATTTTTATATTTTTTCTACAATTTATTGATTTTTGGGCCATGTTTTTTTTAATTTTTCAGGATTAATTCTTTGTGGTTAAATGTAATCCCCCTACCTTTGCGCTCCCGAATTAAAATTGGAAAGATAAAAGTTCTTTAAATATGTCTCAACGAATCAGGATCAAATTGCAGTCTTACGACCATAATCTGGTGGACAAATCCGCTGAGAAAATCGTCAAGACGGTCCGCAGTACCGGTGCCGTAGTAACTGGACCCATTCCCTTGCCTACGCATAAAAAGATTTTTACTGTGTTGCGTTCCCCTCACGTCAATAAGAAGGCCCGCGAGCAGTTTCAATTGTGCACCCATAAAAGGTTGCTGGATATTTATACCAGCAGTTCCCGGACAGTAGATGCATTGTCAAAGCTTGATTTGCCATCCGGTGTGGATGTGGAGATTAAAGCCTAAGGAAGGACTTCAAAATGGAGTCAATTCCTTAAATAGTTCTTGTAAAAAATTGTAACACCCATCTCCCTTTGAAAAGGGAGCGCTGGGTTTAATAAAATAGAAATGAAAAGTATTATTGGAAAGAAAGTTGGCATGACCAGCATCTTCGATAATAATGGCCGGCAGACTGCTGTGACCATTATTGAAGCCGGTCCATGCGTGGTCACTCAGAAGAAAACAGTGGATACCGACGGGTATAATGCCATCCAGATTGCTTTCGGAGATAAAAAAGAAAAACACACCCTCCTTTCAGAAAAGCATCATTTTGCCAAAGCCAATACCTCGGCAAAGAAATACATCAAAGAAATACGCGATAGCGAAACAGATAAAAACATTGGGGATACCATCAGTGTGGACATCTTTAACGAAGGGGACCAGGTCGTCGTGATCGGTACTACCAAAGGTAAAGGTTTCCAGGGGGTGGTAAAACGCCACGGTTTCCATGGGGTAGGTGAACAATCCCATGGCCAGCATGACCGTTCCCGTGCACCGGGTTCTGTGGGTGGGTCTTCCTATCCTTCCCGGGTATTCAAGGGGATGCGGATGGCCGGCCGTACCGGAGCTGACCGGGTGAAGATAAAAGGCCTCAAAGTGATGAAGATTTTCCCAGAAAAGAATTATTTATTAATAAGTGGTTCGGTGCCAGGCCATAATGGTTCCATCCTTTTAATTCAGAAATAATATGAAACTAGATATTGTCAATATAGAAGGAAGCAAAACGGGCAGGACCGTGGAATTGCCGGATGAGATCTTTGCGGCAGATCCCCATGACCATTCCATCTGGCTGGCGGTGAAGCAGCATTTGGCGGCCCGCAGGCAGGGTACTCATAAAGTGAAAACCCGCGCCGAAGTGAAAGGGTCCTCCAAAAAATTACACAAGCAAAAAGGAACCGGAGGCAGCCGAAAGGGTAATATCCGTAACCCTCTTTACAAGGGTGGTGGTACGGTTTTTGGCCCCAAACCCCACGGGTATGATATTAAGCTGAACCGCAAAGTGAAGGATCTTGCCAAGATCGGGGCACTGAGCAACAAAGCTTCTGAAAACAGGATTGTGGTAGTGGAAGATATCAACATGGCAGAGCCCGCTACCGGGAAGTTCAGTCAGATCATTCATACCATCGTGCCCGAAAGCAGGCGTACCCTGTTTGTGATGCCGGAATATGATGAGAATGTATACAAGAGTTACCGGAATGTACCCGAAATCTGCGGGACCGTGCTCAGTGACATTAATACCTACGATATCTTGAATGCCGATACCCTGGTTTTCACCGAGAGTGCTGCCAAGGTGTTTGAAGGACAGGAGCAGGAGGAAGCAACAGCAAAATAATAAACAGGTTTAACCCACAATAAAATTAAAAAGACATGAAACTGTCTGAAGTGTTAATCAAGCCGGTCTTATCAGAGAAGGTCAACCGTTTGACTGAGAAGCAAAACAAGTACACCTTCATTGTTAACCGCAAGGCCAATAAGCTGGAAATCAAGAAGGCCGTCGAAGAGTTCTACGGGATTCAGGTGAAAGATGTGGCCACACTGGTAATGCCTTCCAAGGCCAAACAGCGTTTTACCAAGGCAGGGTTGCTCTCAGGACGCAAGCCGGCTAAGAAGAAGGCTATCGTGAAAGTTGCTGACGGAGAGACTATTGATTTGTATAGTAATATCTAATTATCGTTGCAAATATTCTGAAATTGGATCATCCCGGGATTCCGGGAAAAAAAATAAAAAAAATGGCTTTAAAGAAATACAAACCAACGACCGCAGGCACCCGGTGGAGAATTGGAAATGCCTACGCAGAAGTGACCACCAATGAGCCTGAAAAGAGCCTTCTTGATAAGGTACACCATACTGCAGGCAGAAATGCCCAGGGACGCAGGAGTATGCGCTACCTCGGAGGCGGACACAAGAAATTGTACAGGATCATTGATTTCAAGCGCAACAAGAAAAATATTCCCGGAACGGTAAAATCAGTTGAATATGATCCGAACCGGAGTGCCTTTATCGCCTTGATCAACTATGCAGACGGGGAAAAAAGATACATTCTGGCTCCCCAGGGACTGCAGGTAGGTGCCACCCTGGTTAGCGGGGATGAAGTGGCTCCTGAGCTGGGGAATGCCCTGATGTTGAAAAATATTCCATTGGGTACCGTGGTGCATAATATTGAAATGCAGCCGGGACAGGGTGGGAAACTCGCCAGAAGTGCAGGTGCCAGCGCCCAACTACCCAATAAGGAAGAAAAATATGCCGTACTGAAAATGCCCAGTGGGGAACTCAGGAAGGTGCTGATCAATTGCTATGCCACCGTTGGGGTGGTAAGCAACAGTGACCACAATCTGGAGCAGAAAGGTAAGGCCGGAAGAAACCGCTGGAAAGGGATCCGTCCAAGGGTCAGAGGGGTTGCGATGAACCCGGTTGACCATCCGATGGGAGGAGGTGAAGGAAAGGCCTCAGGAGGACATCCCAGGAGCCGCACTGGTAAATATGCCAAGGGTGAAATTACCCGGGTACGTGGAAAAGGCTCTGACAAAATGATCATACAGAGAAGAAACGGCAAGAAATTGCCCAACAAATAAGAGAAATCATTCATGTTAAAATGGCTGCCACGGGCAGCAAATCAACAAAAAACTAAAAAATGGCTCGTTCAATTAAGAAAGGACCTTATGTAGAGGCAAAAATTGAAAAAAAGGTTCTGGCGATCAATGATGGAAAATCTAAGAAGGGGGTGATCAAGACCTGGTCACGCCGCTCTACCATCACTCCCGATTTCGTGGGTCACACCTTTGCCGTACATAACGGGAATAAGTTTATCCCGGTTTATGTCACTGAATTTATGGTCGGCCATAAACTCGGAGAATTTGCGCCCACCCGGAACTTTAAAGGGCACTCAAGTAAAAAGATTGTATAAAATTCAGATACCTAAAAGCATTCTGATCAAAGAATCATAACAAATGGAAGCAGTAGCGAAACTTTATAATTACCCCACCTCTCCACGCAAAATGAGGTTGCTGGCAGATTTAATCCGTGGGCTGGAAGTGGAAAAGGCGCTGGGGATCCTTCAGTTCAACCCCAAGCATCCCGCGGTGCCCATGTACAAATTATTGAAAAGTGCCATCAATAACTGGGAACAGAAGAATAGCAGTGAAAAGGTGGAAGAC
>JAJXYG010000064.1 GCA_021780705.1 Bacteroidota bacterium | reverse complement strand
TTATTGCCGAGATTGTCGGTGAATTGGATATTACCCAGGCTGAAGTAGCGCAGGGAGGCGGAAATCGCCTGCTGGTCATCCAGTTTGTAATATCCTGCCAGGGAGGCAAGGTATACGTCATTGAGTCCCAGACCTTTCAGCCACGGAGTATAGGTAAGCCCGATTGCAGATTTGCTTTCCGCAAAAGGATATTTGGCCTGGTTCCAGAATGAAGAATTCGCATCCGGAGTCGTGGCCACTCCTACATCTCCCATCCCACCGGAACGGGCATCCGGAGAAATCCTCAAAAAAGGCACGGCTGTGGTCACTACATTGATTGAACTGGTATTACTCTGTGCATTTACGGCAATGGCACTCCCTAACAGCATCACTACTGCAGTCAATCTCAAAGTTGCATGTTTCATTTTGATATTCTTGATTAGGTAGAGGTAACCTTATAGGGATTCTTTTATTTGGATGTGTAAAAGTAATTTTTTTATTGAAAAGTCAGCAAAATTGTAAGGTGGATGCCATCAGTATTTGAATCAGATACAAATAATTTGGAAATATGATACAAACCCCGTTCCAACCTCCCGGACATACCACGGGTTTAACCTACCCTAAACGATTCCCGGTCAAAAATATTGTCCGGACCGCAGCGGATTCAGGCCCAAAAACAGGGAAGCTTTCCATCCCGTAATCCGGCCAGAATCCCCGCCATTCGGTAAAATGTGAAGGATTTGTGAATGGTTCGGAAAAGTCCATACTGTTGCAAAAAAATGGAGGGGTCCATCCTCAGCAATCAAATAAAGTCTTTATATTCGCAGACACATATTGGTACCCCCTTATACACAATAAGTAAGAAAACCTTTCGTTAATAACTCTGCAAAACGAATGCACATGCAAAAATCAATATCCGCCGTAACCTTATGCCTTATTTTGCTGGCTTCTTCATTTACCTTCTATTCCTGTCACAAGAAATATGACAAATCCTCCGTCACCGGATGGAACTATGATGACAAGAGATATGGAAATTTCCATGTGCTGAAGGCAAAAGAACAGAAGACCGGACCAGGGCTTGTCTTCATCCAGGGTGGTACCTTCGTAATGGGTGCCAAGGAAGAGGATGTGATGGGCGACTGGAATAACATCCCCCGCAGGGTAAGTGTGAATTCCTTTTATATTGACGAGACCGAAGTAGCCAATGTGCATTACCGCGAATATTTATACTGGCTTGCCAATACATTCGACAACGATACCACGATCATGAATCAGGCACTGCCCGATACCCTGGTATGGAGAAGTGAACTGGCTTATAATGAACCCTATGTGGATTATTATTTCAGGTACCCGGCTTATAACTATTACCCGGTTGTTGGGGTATCCTGGGAACAGGCCCATGATTTTTGCATTTGGAGAACGGACAGGGTGAACGAAAAAATATTGATAGACAACGGGTATCTCTCACCCAAGGAACCGCTTTCCGCTATGAAAGGAGGTGAAGGAGACAATACCTTTAATACCGACGCTTATCTGATGAACCCGGACATGATCAACGGGAAAACGGCTCCGAAAAAGCATGCCCTGAAGGATGTGGCCGGAAGAACCCGAAAAGTCGTTACGTTCGAAGACGGACTGCTGCTTCCCGCCTACCGGCTTCCCACTGAAGCAGAATGGGAATATGCAGCTTACGGTATCATCGCCGAAAACCCCCATCCCCGCAAAAAGGAAAAAGGTCGGGGTGAAGAAGTAATTTCCAACCAGCAGGTATATTCCTGGAGTATCAACGTAAACGGACTTCGCGACAACCGGCATGGAAGCTGGCAGGGTGAGTTCCTGGCCAACTTCAAACGAGGTGAGGGAGACGTGATGGGTGTGGCCGGTGGACTGAATGACCGCGCTGCCATCCCCGGACCTGTCAAATCATACTACCCCAACGGTTATGGACTATATAATATGAGTGGAAACGTCTCTGAGTGGGTAGCCGATGTATACAGGCCCCTTACTTCCGAAGATGAAAGTGATGTGAACCCCTTCCGTGGTAACAAGTTCACCGAATTCTATAAAGATGCCCAGGGAGAGTATGAAAGAGATACCCTTGGACGCCTGAAAAAGATTGTAGTTCCGGACGCACAGGCTGCCTCCCGACTCAACTACCAGAAAGGTGATGTGATCAACTACCTCGATGGTGACTCCATTTCCAATGTAACCTATGGATACGGAATCACTTCCCTCATCAGTGATAAATCAAGGGTGATCAAAGGCGGTAGCTGGAATGACATGCCTTACTGGCTGAGCCCTGGTGCCCGCCGGTATATGGATCAGGACCAGTCCAGCAGCACGGTCGGATTCCGGTGCGCCATGACCCGCCTGGGTAGTGCAGAAGGAAATGGCTTCAAAGAAGGCAATATCTTCAGCACGAGGAAACAAAACAGAAGAAAGAACAGTTATTAATAAATAGAACCTAATTTCAAAACCTCTTATTTCCCATAAGAGGTTTTTGTATTTTTAGCACTTCCCGGGTACCCTTAACCCCATAACCGGGAACCCCGATTCATGCAAATTGAAGACATATACAGTTTATATCTACAGCATCCTTCTGTGCAAACCGATACCCGTGCGCTGAAGGAAGGAGACCTCTTTTTTGCCCTGAAAGGGCCCAATTTCAATGGCAACCTCTTTGCTTCCCAGGCTTTGGAGAAAGGAGCCGCCTATGTTTTCGTGGATGAAGAAGTGAGTGTGGCGGGTGACCGCATCATCCGGGTACCGGATGTACTAAAAACCCTTCAGGACCTGGCCCGCACCCACCGGATGCAGTTTGATACACTTCCCGGGGGTAAAAGCCGGATTCCCTTTTTGGCCATTACCGGTAGTAACGGGAAGACCACGACCAAGGAATTGATACATGCAGTGCTCAGTACTACATTTAAGACCTGCACCACCCGGGGTAATCTCAATAACCATATCGGAATCCCCCTGACCATCCTGAATATCAAAGCCGACGCCGAAATGGCCATTATTGAAATGGGGGCCAATCACCTCCATGAGATTCAGGGGTATTGCACTTATGCCTTGCCGACCCATGGCCTGATTACCAATTGCGGGAAAGCCCATCTGGAAGGGTTTGGCAGCGTGGAGAATATCCGTAAAGGCAAAGGCGAACTGTTTGATTTTTTGAGACTCCATCAGGGTATGGCCTTTGTCAACGCTGATGACCCGGCAGTGGTGGCACTGGCCCGAGGAATTTCTCACCTGAAATCCTACGGCGCCCATGGAACCGATCTGAAAGGCGCCCTGATAAAAAGCGACCCTTTCGCAGAAGTCAGGGTGGAAGGAAAGGAAGAGATGGAAATTCAGACCAGGCTGGCTGGGGGATATAACCTCCCTAATATCCTGGCAGCCGTCTGTGTGGGCCGGTTTTTCGGAGTGGAAGACTCCAGGATCAAAGCCGCCATAGAAGGCTACCAGCCTTCTAACAGTCGCTCCCAATTAATAAAAAAGGGGAACAATACAGTGATTCTGGACGCCTATAATGCCAATCCAAGCAGCATGAAGGTGGCCATAGAAAATTTTGCCGCCATGAAGGAAAATCAAAATCCCAAAGTGCTGATGCTGGGAGCCATGAAAGAACTGGGAACCGATACGCAAAAAGAACACCAGGGAATCATCGACCTGATCCAAAAATTCTCCTGGCGGGCGGTGGTGCTTGTAGGTGAGGAATTTCAGGGGCTGGGACCCCGATTTATCCATCTTAATAATGCAAATGAGGCAGGCTCATGGTTTAAGGAGGAAAACCTGGAAAATTCCCTGATATTAATAAAAGGATCCCGGAGCATGCAAATGGAAAAAATATTGGAAGGATGATGTACATTTGCAGTCCCTAAAAAACAGGGTTAAAGGAGACTTGTCCGAGTGGTTGAAGGAGCACGCCTGGAAAGTGTGTATACGGGAAACTGTATCAAGGGTTCGAATCCCTTAGTCTCCGCAACTTGGGGTCATAACTAATTTAAAATCAATAGTTTATATTGATACACGGTTATCAGGTAGCAAATTTGGTAGCGAAATAATCAAATAAATTTTCCCAATTAATCAGATCGGTAGTTCTGGTAAAGACTATTTTGAGGGAATAAGTTGATTAGAATTGAGTGTCCTACTTATATTTGTCTGATCACATTTTAATATCTTGATTTTGTGTATTTCTTTTAAAACATTCGTTACAGTTTAACGTTATCCATTGGGTCCCTTTATCCGTAGGCCTTCATAAGTAATTAATAATCTATACCTTAAAGAACCCCCCTATTCAAATTATGTACTTTTTATATTTTACTTTATATTTATAATTCATTATCAATAAGATGGACGCAAAGATAGAAATTAACAATGAGCAACCTAGGTTCCCCAATTTGATGGAATTGATTGCAAATCCATCAGTGGCGAAATTCTATGTAAATGGATTCCAGGGCCAGTTAACTTTAACTGATGGAAATCTTG
>JAJXYG010000202.1 GCA_021780705.1 Bacteroidota bacterium | reverse complement strand
TTTCTCCGCCACATATTTGGCAGGGAAAGGTTGCCATCCTCCAATTCCCAATTGAATGGAGATATAGCGGGTATTATTTTGAAGGTACTGATACAGTACTCGGATTTTTTCCATCGGGTCCTTCAGATGGTCGGTCAGCAGATGGACCTGCTTCTTTAAGTCTTCAGGCAGGCTGTCTTTGCCTTCTTTTAACTTATAAATAAATTTCCCGTAATTCTGCCAGGTGGACATATTGCCGGAATATCCCTGTGCCTCAAAATCAGAGGGGGCCACCATCATCCGGGGCAAATGATAATCATTTACGTATTTCTCATCCAGGAACTTCAAAGCAGGGAGATCGCTCATTTCCCAGGTGTAGGTAACCTTCCCCTTATCCCTGGTAATTTTGGGCGGGGTTGAAAAATTCAGTTCCTTATATCGAACCTGGTAATCCTGGGGGGCAATGATGACGTACTTGCTGTATTGAACTGACATATCCGCCGACTCCTGGGGGGTCCATTCATCAAAATCCAGGACCCCGTTCCGGGTTTCATCCTCCTCATAGCTTACTGTATAGGGGTATTCCCTCCAGGCAAAATCATTGGATATATACCGGTCATCCTGAACCATGGAAAATCCATCCTGATAGGCATAATCCTTCATATCCTTCTTTTTCACTTTTTTGATCACTTTCCCGTCCTGGTTATAGAGTACCCCTTCGAGGTAACCTATATTGACAGAGTGGTCATAATAGGCTTTATAGTCGGCATTGTCATCGCCATTTCCATTCAGGATGGTATATACCTGCCGTTGATGGACTTCGCATTTGCCGGGTGACTTGATTTCCAGAATGACTTCTTCATACCGCTTTACCGTACTGGCATTCTGAATCAGTGAATCCGGAATCTTGGACACATCCAAATCCTGTCCATGAGTGGTCACCGCATACAAGCATAAAAATATACACCATCCCCTTTTCATCTTAATTGTTTTTCTTTTTGAATACCACCTGCTCCCCCTGCTTTTTGATTACCATCGCAAAGAATTCCCGCAGGTTATTATAATCTTCCGGGGAAAAGAGGGCGCTGTGCAATTTAAGTTCCATGTGAAGCTGCACCGTATACTGGTCCTTCATAATCTGGTATACAAATTGTCCTTCAGTTCCGTTAAAATTGGCTACAATGGATTTGGGCAGTTCATCTACCGTATACCCGTTAGGGATGTCCATCGTGAGGTCATAGGTTTTATTGACTGGGTAAGGAAATTCAACGGGAAGTTTTCTTTGCTCCACCTTAAAGGGATTGTCTTTATACATGGGAGCCAGCACCGGATCGAAGTAGATTATATCCTGATCAAACCCACTATTCAGGTTGATATTGTAATTGACGGTCAGGGGAAATTCCACCTTATCGAGCGAATCCACCTTGAAATCCGAGACCGTGTTGTCTAGTCCGATTTCCGCCTTGATCCCATTATAGTAACCCTCCCTGGTCTTTTTGTCATGGAGAATTTCCCGGAGGTTGGCGGATTCATAATACCCGACCGAGTGCTGCACACTACCCCCCTCGCCAGGGCTTCCCGTATTATTAAAAAGAAGCACCGAGGTAGATTCCGGATCTTTGATTTGGGAGGGATTTAGGTAAAGAGGGTCGGTAAAATGGCTGTCAATAATCTCTGCAAGTCCGTTAAAACACTTGAGAGGAATTTTTCCAAAACCCATGGTAGGATCACTGGCGTCCAGCAAAAGAGTATCCCCATTAATGCGCAACATGCAAATCAGGTAGTTGCAGTTGTCTAATACCGGATATTTTTCAAAAAGATGGGCATAGGACCGGGTGGCTAAAATGACCGGATCGGCGTAAAGACCGCGCTGTCTAAGCAGTCCGATCAATAGCATATTGATATCTGCCACCGATCCCTTTTTGGTTTTGTTGACATCATATAAATCCTGGAACGAATAGATTTCATCATTTTGGTAACTCGTGAAATTGTTTCTGACATAATAGTACAATTGCCTGGCTGCAAAAAGGTCGCTGCTGTCTGCGGAGCAATTCTGGCTCATTATTCTGTTCAGATTACCCGTACCATCGTTGCTCAATTTCTGGCCGAAATTCACATCATTAATCAGCTGTTTACCAGCCTTTTCCCAGGAAGTAGCTACTTCACTGGCATCCATTCCGTTAAAAATCTGGATAAGCTCAAATTCAATCCGGTCCAGATAATTGTCAGGGTCTACAATGAAATCATCTGTCTTAAACCCGGGAATATCCTTCATTACCCAGGTATGGGTATGGGTATGGGTATCCACATTCACATCCATCATATGCAAAGTGGTATCTCCCTGAATGGTTTCAGTGGAAAAAAGTGAATCCAGCCCGTAACGTACCGTGATGAACCGGACCAGGTCCGGAATAGTTATTCTGAACCTGCTATATAATTCAGGATACGCCTTATTTTGAAAATCCCACGTCGGAACGGACCAAAATCGGGGTGAAAGAATGGTATAGGTATATTCTATGATGGATCCTTCCTTAATATCGGGAAGGGTAAATCGCTTGTCATGCCTTATGGGACTTACCTGTACATCAAAAATATCTGACGGGTTAAGTTCGGTTTTCTCCACCTTCCCATTTTCCAAATTATAGGAGGCTGCCTTCACTTCCTTCAGGACGTCTTTGGTATCCCCTCTTGAATAAAGCGGCAGGAATACAGTGCCCAATTTAAATCCTTCCTTGTGAAGGATGTGAATTCGGGTAGTCACCTTATATAGATAGGAAACCCAGTTTTGGTCTTTTGATCCCACAAAATTTACAGAACCTACCCGTGATACAATAACCGCATCGGTACTGCTGTCCACAATCGGGGTCTGGGGCAATTTGAAGTCCTCCGCTGTAACCTTTCCAAAAGTGGCAGGGCCTTCATTTTGGGCCTGTGCGGTATTTCCTAAAATATAACAAATTACAAAAAGCAGCAGAAGCAATCTGCTGGAGTGGCTGGAGTTCATTGGGGGTATAAAGTTTGGTTCGAAAGGATCGCCAAGTAAATGTAACTCCTTTCTAACCAATTTATTGTTACCTGTCCCGGTTTTTTTGCACACAAATTCACCCAACCCCTCCGGTTATATCACTCCTCCAGACCCTGATTTTTCACACGAGGAATTTGTAGGATAATAGCCTTAATTTGCATCCTCATAAAGACGGGAACTCCCCCATTGCATATGGACATCATTACCATTATAGGCCTGGTGGCAGCCGGGTGCACCACCACTTCCTTTATTCCCCAGGCCATTAAAACCATCCGGACTAAAAATACCTCCGGGATATCTCTGGCCATGTATTCCCTTTTTGCGCTGGGAACGCTTCTATGGCTTCTTTTCGGGATATTTTCCTCCAACCTTCCCGTAAGCCTTGCCAATGCCGTTACCCTGGTCTTTGCCTCCATTATCCTGGTCTACAAGATCAAGTACCGGTGAACGGATATTGAAGCAGGTTAGCAATCTATATTCTCGCCAGCCTTCAGGAATCCGCCTAATGGATATAATGACAAAACCCGGGGAGAGGGCGGTACCTAATTGCACCTTCCCTATTCCACCGGGTCTTATCCTGTGATACTATGGAAAATTCTAATACCCTTAGTCGGGCAACTTCAGATAGGCCTTCACCTGGCTATAATTATTCCAATCAATGGCATCTTTGGCACCGCTGATGGAATTAGGCAGGGAGGTCTTTGTCCCGCCAGGTATGATGATATATCTGAACTGCCAGTTGTGGTAACCGGAATTGTCCACAAATGAGGAGATGTCCTCATTGGAGACAATGGTAATCGTGGTATCGGAGAAATAGGAATTAATCATGAGCGTGATACTGTTCTTCCCCGTGGAATCCGTAAAGAGGTAGGGCTCAAAAACAGGCAAAGGCAGCACGAACTGATTGCCAGTCGAATCACTTCCCGCATTGAAGTATACCTTGACCTCCCCAGAATTCAGTATGGAATCCGTCAAAGCAGGAGCTACAATACTGGCCACCCAGTTGGTGTCAAACACCTGGGAAAATTGCACATTCAGCCAGGGAGAATAGAGAATACCAGTTGATCCAGAGGGTCCGGCGGGACCGGCAGGTCCGGTTGCTCCCGTAGCGCCTGTGGCCCCGGCGGGTCCAGCAGGTCCGGTTTTGGAGCAGGAGGCTAGAAAAAAAGCAAAGGCCACCAGTAGCAATCCAGAAATTCGTAGGGTTTTTTGTCTCATGATTTTTGATTTAAATGGTAACATCTATATTGATCTTAGGTGCTTTTGAAAGGTTGGCTTGATCCTGTAAAAAGAAGTAACTTTTTTAAGGCTATGGTAAAGTGACAAAATAATTTGCTTTTATGCAATTATTAATATCCACTTGTCCACAAAAAAGGCCGTGGATTAGACTCCCGATTTCTTTGAAAGTTTGATTGGGTGGTTCCGTGCTGAAAAAAAAATTCCCGGCCACCGTGCGATCACTTTTTTTCAGGGTCAACGGGTAACCCGGAGCCACAGGTACCCTGCAGTTTCCTTCAGGTAATCCCTCCAGCTGCTCAGCACAGAAGCATCCGGCCACAAGGAAGAGAGCGTGAATCCGTTGCTCCCTGCATGATAATTACACGGATAACCTGTGACCCGAATTCCGCTATTTTGAAAGATTAGCCGGGCCCTTCGCATATGGTCGGCTGAGGTAACCAGCAGGTAGGGGGCCTTAAACCCGGTACTGTCCAACATCTTCCTGGCATACTCAGCATTTTGCTCGGTATTGTCCGAGCGGTCTTCTGTAAGTATGACTGAGTCCGGGATTCCCATGGCCACCATCTGGCTTTTCACCCAGGCTGCCTCCCTGAAATTCGCCTGGTCCATCCTGCCATTTCCGCCTGCGACAAGCAGGTGGTGCACCTTTCCGGATTTATACAGCTCAACTGCCTCAATAAACCGGTCTGCCGCAGAATTAAAATATCCGTTTCCTTTCACGTCCGGGCTTGCAAAACCGCCCGGGATAATCGCACAGCTGAAGGAAGCTCCTGCTGCAAGTTCCACTGGAGCGGGCTGCCACCACTGAAGATATAGATTCTGGAGCCAGCCATTGCTAAATAGCCAAAACAGGGCAAGGGTCAGGGCCCCACATCGTTTTTTTGCCCTGGAGCTTCGGATAAACAGGGTTGTTCCCGATAGGATCACAATCCAGTTTAGCGGGGCAAGGAAAAATAGCAGCAGGGAAATCAGGATAGAATGCATGTGCCGAAATGAGGATCAGATAATTGTCCAAAGGAAAATTACGGATTGATGGCTAAAAAGGCTGCAGAAGGGGATAAAAACGCTAATTATTTAAGAGACAGGGCCATTCCTTAGACAGAAAAAAAGATTTTGGAAATTCTTTTGAGTTTCCGCTGGTTTTGCTAATTTTATCTGCTCAAAAAAAAAGGGCCCTCCTGTAGAAACAAGACGGCCTTTACGATTGCTTGATATGAGAAATTCTTAAAATCTTTTTGTGATTGCTTTTCAGCGATTGAAACATCCGAACTTTCTTCATCCCTTATTCTTTTTCCTCATTCCGTTGTTTCTAAAGCAAAAATAACCCGGGTTTCACATACTGACTAACCAACTTCGGGCAAATTCTATTATGGCTGAGTGGGTATTTGTTGATGAAACCCTTGCCCACAGGGCATTCAGATACCAATTTTCCATGATGCCCAAGCCCCTTTTTCACTCAAATATTTATCAGTTTTGCCTGTTTGATTCCGGTTCCCGGAATCCGGGAAAGGCTGCCAAACCTGGAACTGATACAATTTCAACGCCGAAAAGTTGAATTTAGTCTGTGGATTGGCCTTTGATGAGACTGGCAGGATTACCTATTAATTTGAAATCCGGGCATTATGAAGCGATATGGTGAGGAATATTCCATTGAAGCCACCTACTTACAAAAGCGTAAATAGATGGTCTTCAATGGGTTCATAGGGGATGTTGATAGGTTAGCCTGGGTGGTCCCCCGAAAATTGGGTAACTTCGTTGCTTAAAAATTACCCCTTCATGAAAAAAATTATGGTTTCATTTCTGGTGGGTGGCATGATTAGTCTTTCAGCCTGTCATAACCAACCCGGGGAAAAGAACTTAACCGAGGCGAAAACTCCTGTCACTGAAGCTGCTCCCAAGTTTACCGCTGCCATGGTGGACAACCAGAAGGACCCATCCTGTGGTATGCCCGTAGCTGCGGGGATTGAAGACACCATCCATTACAAGGGCAAGGTGCTGGGATTTTGCTCCAAAGAATGCCGTGATGAATTTCTGAAGAACCCTGAGAAAAACATTGCTGCGGCAGATTTAAAAAAGTAAATCCCATTCATCCGGTTTGATCAGGCTGCCCCACCCCCGGGAATCCTATAGGGACATTCCTTTCCCTAATGTTTTTTTCCGCCGATGGTAAACACCCTCGAAAGATTAAATCCAAATCCGACCTGTCCTTTGCCCCAGCTGTTAGTGGTTCCGGTGAGATATTGCACTTCATTGAGACCGGTGGCATTAGTGAAATGCAACTGAAATACGTGGCCCCCCGTTTCTATATCCACCCCTATTGAAAGGGGATCTTTGTAGGTGTGCATATCCAGCCCGGATACGATGTGGTGATAATCCACCACAAAGGCAACCCTTTTGGAAATCTTTATCCTTCCCCCAATTCCAATGGCATAGGTATCATTGGAATCGGTGGCCAGCGGCACCAGGTTGCGGTGCACCATCATCGGGGAAATTTGCAAACTGAAATTATCATTGAATTTTCTGCCGATAATGACCTCGTTATAAAAAGCCATCCTGCTGGAGAAATAGTTCTTCCGGGTGGGATCCGACCAAGGCATGGTGCTCAGGGTAGTGCCACTGACCAGTACGAGCGAAAATGGCATGGACCAGGGTCCTCCCTTGGATTGCCAGATTGGCCGCAATTTTATAAACGCGTCCAAATCCTTTCCGATATTGCTTCTTCCCACGCCGACCATCAGGCGATTGGTGACTCCATAGGAAAATCCCATTCTCATATTGGCCTGGTCCAGACCATAGAGATTATTGGCACCGGAACTCAATAACCCGAATCTGTGAAGGATCCGCACATCCAGTACCCCCTTTCCCAGGAATTCCATGGAGTGGTCATTGATGACCCGTGTAGACTTAAAGGCTGCTGTGATATACTGCTTTTTTGCAGGTTGGTTATCCACCAGGGATAACAGATCTCCTTGCGCAAACAGCACTGAGGAGTTTACGATCAAAAGAACCACTAAAATTATTCTCCGCATGAAGGCTTGTATTTGTTGATCAGATTACTTTAAGAGTGAATAATCACAATTGACGACTACCTTGGCGGTCTTGGACAGCTTGTCTGCCACCAGGCTTGGAATGGAAATATTATAATCAGCCAGCGCCACATTGAATGTGGAGGTTCCAGATACCTTCCCGTTCTTGATGATGAAGGTGCCAGGCACTTCAATTTCCTTGGAAATGTTGTGAATGGTCAGGGTGCCTTTCACCTGAACCGGATAGGTTCCGTCCTTGCTAAAATTGACACTGGAAATATTGGTGATCTTTCCCTTGAAGGTGGATTTGGGATATTTGTCACTTTCCAGGTAGTCCTCATTGAAATGCTGCTGCATGAGGGCTCTTCTGAATTCAAACCCGTTGACCAGAAGCGCAAAATCAAATTCACCGGTACTTACATCAAAAATGCTGGTGGTAGATTTATTGATCCCGTCAATATCTTCCACTGTGGTTCCGGCATGGAAGGTTACGATCCCGGTCTTGGTATAATACCGTTGGGCTTTCAGGCCGTGAAAAAGAAATAGTGCCAGACCAATCAGAAGTGTTTTCTTCATAAAATTGTTTGATTTTTTTTAGTGTTGAATACTGCATTTATTTAATACCACGTCCATTAACTTCCCGGTGCAAACCCCTTTGACACTGATCTCGGCACCGCTCTTTATGTTCTTAAGCTGGCTTGCTTCATTGTCATAGAAACTGCAGGTTACCCCTGACAGCGGATCATTGGTAGACAGCATCACGGTTGCCTGTTTGGTGGCAGAATCCAGGACTACCTTGGACACGGTTCCCTTGATTTCAATCACCTGGTTCAGGAATTTTTTATCTGCGGCTTTTTCATCCTGGTTATACACATTTACCAGCGAGTCAGCACTGAGCGTGTAACTTGCAGACATGACCCGGACATCAGCCGGTTTTTTGTTGAACAGGTAAAATCCATATCCTGCGGCCGCAAAGGCGACAAGAAGGGTTCCGATCATTAGTTTTTTTAGGGTCTTTTTCATAATATTTGATTTTTAATTATTGGGAGTGCCGGAGGTAATCCAGCAGTTCAAAATGGCAATTTCGGTGGCTGATAAAGGTCCGCTGAGCGGCATGGTCTTGTCAACCACTGCTCGTTGATAGATTCTGGCAGATTTGGCCACAATTTGTGAGTATGTGGTCAGCACAGTGGCACCTGCACCCGTGTTGGCATCATGGCATCCCGCGGTAGCGCATTTGCTTTGAATCAATGGGGCCACACTTCCCGAAAAAGTCACCTTAAGACTGTCGCAACTATTGGCCGCCGCAGGCGGGTACAGCAATTGTTCCTTATCATAATAACATCCCGATACGGTGATTACCAGCACCACCACCAGAGAAAGTATCTTAAATCCTGAGGTTACACGCATAAAATGATCTGTAGTTATGATTTATTGAATGGATGATTTAATTATTAAGCATTCCCGCATTAATCCATTTTTGAATCTGGGTGATCTGGCAGGCAGGCAACTTGTTTCCGCCAAGTGGCATGGCATAGTATCCTGACAATTGATTGATGGCTCCCATGAGTCTTCCCGAAGCAGCAGAAGCCACTCCTGAATAGGTACTCAGATCAATACCGCCTCCAAGGGAATTAGGATTGTGACATCCTACACAATAAGTACTCATGATCACAGATACCGCTCCTGAATAGGTAAATACGGTGGTGTCGCAACCACTGTTACATTGATTGTTGAGCGCACCCTGTTGGATCCATTTCTGAATCTGGGCAATTTGTGAGGCAGTAAGTGGTCCGGAAGGAGGCATTCTGTTTTCACCCCCTCCATTAACAATATTATACAGGCTGCTGGCCCCTGGATTTCCAGGTGTCACCATGGCGCGAATGGCATTATAACTGGTTAGATTGAGTCCTTCCCGGTGGGTAATGGCATCGTGGCAACCCGCAGTGGCGCAATTGGACAAAATCATGGGTCCAATCGTGTTTCCAAAATAGATAGAATCTGCATTGCAGTTTCCGGCAAGGCTCACTGAGCCACCGGTACCGGCCCCAGATCCCCCGGTACTGCCACCTCCCGTACTGGAGACGGGGGCAATCGGGACATCATGCCTACAATTTAAGGCGAAGAAAGATACCGTAAGCAGCAAGCCGGTAATGATAAACAATTGAGTCTTTTTCATAAGGCGTTGTATTTGTTTTTTTTGTTTGACAAGTACATAATCACTCCCATTTTTTTACTGAAAGATGACTGGCCTTCTAAAAAGGTTTGCCATCAATTCGCTAAAAGAATCTTAAAGGCACATTTTTATTAAATTCAACGGAGGATTTTGGGTATTCCTCGAGAATCTTGATCCAGATCAAGATTCTGGAGGTATCGCGCAATCAACCGTCTAAAAAAATTTATTGAATTTGGAATTACGATCTAAATAAAACTTCCATCCAGACAAAGCCTTTAGGTAAAGCTTACGACCGGAAAATTGGTAAAGTTGTGATCAAGGTGCTTAGGTTTAACTAGGTCTGATCAGATTATTTCAACAATCGTGCCTGAATTTCAGCGATGTGCATAAGTAATATTAATTTAATCCAAAAAGTGTGATATTTCTCACAACCTTATGATATGCCCTGCTGCTCAGGGAGATGCGATAGCGGAATTTTCTCTATTTGAAAGGTAAGTGCGCTTACCTTACTTTTGCCGAAATCATCACCGAATACGCTTAATTAATACCCATCACATGGAACTTCACCCGATTACCAGGGCTATCAGGATTCAGACGCCCCACACCGCAGAAATGGAACATTCCACTCCCTTGTTTCTCACCAGCAGTTTTTGTTTTGACAGTGCAGATGAAATGCAGGCTGCCTTTGCAGACCAGAGCGATGACAATATATATAGCCGGTTCAGCAACCCGGGGGTCAATGAATTTGTGGATAAAATGGTCGCCCTGGAAGGCGCCGAAGCCGGCGTCGCTACTTCCACCGGAATGAGTGCGGTATTTTCCGCGATGATGGCCTTATTAAAGAATGGGGATCACCTCATCTCCTGTGAAGCCGTTTTTGGCAGCACCCACAACATTGTCAAGAAATACCTTCCGGATTATGGCATCAAATGCACGTGCGTGAGTGCTACCCGGATGGAAGAATGGGAGGCCGCCATCCAGCCCAATACCAAAATGATCTACCTGGAAACCCCCACCAATCCCGGTCTGGAAATCATTGACCTGGAGTGGGTAGGCAAACTTGCCAGGAAGCACGGGCTGATCCTTTTGGTGGACAATTGTTTTGCCACCCCCCTGAACCAGAGGCCCATTGATTTTGGCGCCCACCTGGTACTGCATTCGGCAACCAAATGGATTGATGGTCAGGGACGGGTTCTCGGAGGGGTGATCGTAGGGGAAAGCGCCCTGATCAAAACCATCTATCTTTTTTGCCGCAATACGGGTCCGGCGCTTTCACCCTTTAATGCATGGGTCTTAAGCAAAAGCCTGGAGACCCTGGATGTAAGGATGGAGCGCCATGCAAAAAATGCACTGAAAATTGCGCAGGCCCTGGAGCACCACCCCAAAATCTCCTGGCTCAAATATCCCTACCTCCCCAGCCATCCGCAATACGAAATTGCCCTCAAGCAAATGAAGAACGGAGGAGGCATACTGTGCTTTGAGTTGAAAGGCGGAATTGAAAGTGGCAGGAAATTCCTCAACAGCCTGCAGTTGCTTTCCATGACTGCCAACCTGGGAGATTCCCGAAGCATTGCGTCCCATCCGGCCAGCACCACCCATGGAAAACTCTCAGAAGAAGAGCGGCTGAAAGTGAATATTACCCCGGGGCTTATCCGTATTTCTGTGGGGCTGGAATATGACCAGGACATTCTCAATGACATCCAGCAGGCACTGAAAAAATGCTAGAAGGCAGCTAAAAAAGTAGGTATAACTTTTAATCAAAAAGCCCCATTTAAAAAAACGGGGCTTTTCATTTTATGGTGTTTAATATCGAGTCAGTAAAGTACAACAATTATTTATAACCGGGGCAAATTTCCGGGTTATCTTGAGTACTACTTTGCGGATGGGGGCTGATTTTCCGGCCGAAGGCTTCTCACAGTTTTACCTGCCTGCCACATTTCGCTGTCCCGCAGTTCACTCAGTTCCAATTCGAGTTTTTCCCGGTAGTCAGGCTTGCTGTTACTCTCAATGGATTTCGCAGCTTCTTTACCGGTAGCTACACTCTCGTATAATTCATTGAAAACCGGCAGGGTGGCATCCCTGAATTTCTTCCACCAGTCCAGTGCCCCGCGCTGGGCTGTAGTGGAACAGTTTGCATACATCCAGTCCATCCCGTTTTCAGCCACCAGGGGCATCAGGGATTGGGTCAGTTCTTCCACGGTCTCATTGAAGGCTTCGGAAGGGGAATGCCCCTTCTTTCTCAGCACTTCAAACTGGGCGGCAAAAATACCCTGAATGGCTCCCATCAATGTACCCCTTTCGCCGGTCAGGTCACTATAAACTTCCTTCTTGAAGGTAGTCTCAAAAAGGTAGCCGGAGCCTATGGCGATCCCCAGGGCCACTACCCTGTCAAACGCCTTTCCGGTGGCATCCTGGAAGATGGCATAGCTGCTGTTCAGGCCGCGGCCCTGAAGGAACATCCTTCTCAGGGAAGTCCCTGAACCCTTGGGGGCTACCAGGAACACATCCACATCTTTCGGAGGTACGATTCCAGTCTGGTCATTATAGGTAATCCCGAAACCATGGGAAAAATACAGGGCCTTTCCTGGGGTCAGGTGTTTTTTCACGGTAGGCCACATAGCGATTTGAGCAGCGTCACTGAGCAAATAGCAGATGATGGTGCCTTTTTGAAGTGCAGTTTCTATATCAAAAAGGGTTTTGCCTTCCACAAATCCGTCCCGGACGGCCTTGTCCCAGCTCTTGGAATTTTTGCGTTGTCCGACGATGACGTTGATCCCGTTTTCTTTTTGGTTCAGCGCCTGGCCGGGTCCCTGGACACCATAGCCAATAACGGCTACCACTTCATCCTTGAGGATTTCCTGTGCTTTGGACAAGGGAAATTCTTCCCGGGTGACTACTTGTTCTTCTGTACCTGCAAAATTTAATGTTGCCATGTTTGTGCGTTTTGTTGGGGGAACCCATAGATATTGCTTTTGATGGATTCCCGGTGGTTATGGTTGTTTAAATTGTTAATCAAAATGGATCCAGCAGGGAGTCTCCCGGTTTGGATGCGCAAATATATCTCACATGCTGAAAACTTCTTCCTGCTTGTCTAAAAATTCATTTTCAATCACCTCCTCTCCGGGTTCCCGCCTTTCAAATTCCTTTACCTTGGAATGGAATCCCTGGCTGTCCTTGATAATGGCCACCCGGGCACTGCGGACAAATTCAATTAGCCCGAAGGGTTCCAGGAAACTGATGAGTTTGTCGGTTTCTTCCCGGTGGCCCGTGGTTTCAAACACGATGTAATCCTTACGAATGGCGATAGCCCGTGCCCCGAACTCGTGAAGGAGCCGCTCCACTTTGACTTTTTCGGTCACGGCATCGGTCGGCATTTTGTATAGGGCCATTTCCTGCCATACGATCTCATCGTTGGTATTGTAGTAGGCCTTCAATACATCCACCTGCTTTTCTATCTGCCGGGCCAGTTTCTTTACCACTTCCTCCACCTCATCAATGACAATATTGAAGCGGTGAATGCCCGGCACTTCTGAAGGGGAAGTATTGAGGGAATTGATATTGATCTTCCTGCGGGAAAAAATGATCGCAATCCGGTTTAACAAACCAATCTGGTTTTCCGTATAAACCGTTAAGGTGAATTCTTGTTTGGACATATGAACGTTTTTAATTCAATAGATTTTATTAAAATGTACCACCTCGGGAAAAGGCTCATAAAAGTGATGCAACATCGCTTTCCATTGCTGGTACTGCGGGCTTCCCCTGAACCCTTCGGTATGGTCCTCAAGGGTCTCCCACCGTATGATCAGCAGGTACCTGTCCGGGTATTCAATCCCTTTATGGAGCTCATGTCCCAGGTATCCTTTGCGTTGCTTCAACAGTTGCTGCGCCCGGGAAAAGGCCTCCTCAAATGAACCGGTCTGTTTTTGCCTGACCTGCAAAATGGCCATCTCAGTGATCATACCTTATGGATTGAACCGGTTACTTCAGCCTGATTTCTGCCACACTGCACCCCTGGGGCACCATGGGAAATACATTATTCTCCTTTCCTACCATGATCTCCAGCAGATAGGCGCCCTTGGTATCCAGCATTTCCTTGAGGGCTCCCTTCAGTTCAGACCGCTCAGAAATCCTCTTGCCGGGAATCTGGTAAGCTTTTGCCAGGGTCACATAGTCCGGGCTCTGGATGTCGGTGAAAGAATAGCGCTTGTCATGGAATAATTCCTGCCACTGGCGCACCATTCCCAAAAACTGGTTATTGAGAATAATCATTTTCAGGCCGATCTGGCACTGCATGATCGTGCCCAGTTCCTGGAGGGTCATCTGAAATCCCCCGTCCCCGGAAATGGAAATTACCGTCCGGTCTCCCGCGCCCAGTTTAGCCCCCATGGCCGCAGGCATTCCAAATCCCATGGTGCCCAACCCGCCGGAGGTAATATTGCTTTTGCTCTGGGTGAATTTCGCGTAGCGGCAGGTCACCATCTGGTGCTGGCCAACATCGGTGACCAGGATAGCCTTTCCTTCGGTAAGTGTATTGAGCTGGTCAATCACTTCTCCCATCGTCAGTATCTTGGAAGTAGGATGAATCTCCGGATTAATGCAAAGTTCCATCTCCTCCCTGGCATACTGGTGGAATGTTTCGAGCCACTCCGGATGGGTTTTCTTTTCTATAAGACGGGTCAGGATGGGCAGGGTTTCCTTGCAGTCTCCCCATACCGGGACCGTCGTCTTCACATTCTTGTCAATTTCAGAAGGGTCTATATCCAGGTGAATGATCTTGGCCTGTTTGGCATATTTGTCCAGCCTTCCGGTAACACGGTCATCAAAGCGCATCCCCACTGCAATCAGTACATCACATTCATTGGTCAGCACATTGGGACCGTAATTTCCATGCATTCCGAGCATCCCCACATTGAGCGGATGGTCAGTAGGCAGTGCGCTAAGCCCCAGGATGGTCCAGGCGGCAGGTAATCCTCCCTTTTCAATAAAGTGCCGGAATTCGTTTTCCGCCTTCCCGAGGATCACCCCCTGTCCAAACAGGACGAAGGGTTTCTGGGCGGCATTGATCAACTTGGCCGCTTCTTCCAGGTATTCTTCCCGGACAATGGGTTTGGGACGATAACTGCGGATATGGGTGCATTTCTGGTAGCCCGGATACTCCGCCGTCTGAATCTGGGCATTCTTGGTAATGTCCACCAGGACGGGTCCCGGTCTTCCGCTTCGGGCGATATAGAATGCCTTGGCCAGTACGGTCGGAATTTCCACCGGATCGGTCACCTGGTAATTCCACTTGGTGACCGGGGTGGTGATATTGATGACATCGGTTTCCTGAAACGCATCAGTACCCAACAGGTGCGCATACACCTGACCGGTAATACATACCAGCGGGGTGGAGTCGATCATTGCATCGGCAAGTCCGGTAACGAGGTTGGTAGCCCCCGGTCCGCTGGTGGCAAATACCACCCCGACTTTCCCCGAGGCACGCGCATATCCCTGTGCCGCGTGGATGGATCCCTGTTCATGGCGCACGAGGATATGGTTGATCTTATCCTGGTAATTATAAAGGGCATCATATACCGGCATGATGGCTCCCCCGGGATAACCGAAAACGGTTTTCACCCCTTCTGCCAGAAGAATTTCCAGAACCGTTTCGGATCCGGAAAGCATTTCTCCCGCCTTTCGGGCGGCAGCAGGCGCCGCTGCCGCAGGATGGCCAGCTTTACCGGCATCCTCTTTTTTGCCCATTTTCTTTGTTTCAGTCGTTGTTGTATCCATAACGTAATTTTTTGTACACTTGAAATTGAAGTTCCCTGCCTTTTAAAGCGGCTCATCGGTGACGCAGCCTTCGCTGGCATCCTTGACCGACCTGGCATATTTAAAAAGTACCCCACGGGTTTCCTTATACGGAGGCTGGGTCCACCTGGCTTTTCTTTGGGCAATGACTGCTTCATCCACCTTCAGGTTAATGGTTTTGGTGGCCACATTGATTTCTATCGGGTCATCGTCTTCCACCAGACCCAGCAGTCCTCCTTCAAAAGACTCCGGGGTGATATGCCCCACTACAAAGCCGTGTGTGCCTCCACTGAACCGGCCGTCTGTGATAAGGGCCACACTCTTGCCGAGCCCTGCTCCTATGATCGCCGAAGTAGGTTTGAGCATTTCCGGCATACCGGGAGCCCCCTTCGGTCCGACATTTTTGATGACCACCACGTCCCCTTTTTTGATCTTTCCGGAGTTAATCCCCTGGATCAGCTCATGCTCTCCGTCAAATACCCGGGCAGGTCCTTCAAATTGTTCGCCTTCTTTTCCGCTGATCTTGGCCACGCTTCCGCCGCTGGCGAGATTCCCGTAAAGGATTTGCAGGTGCCCGGTCGCTTTTACCGGACGCTCCAGTGGCATGACGACTTTCTGGGAAGTAAAGTCCAGGTCCGGCACCTGCTGCAGGTTTTCGGCTATGGTCTTCCCGGTTACGGTCAGGCATTCCCCATGCAGCATGTTATTTTTTAGCAGGTATTTCATCACTGCCGGAATCCCCCCCACATGGTGAAGGTCTTCCATCAGGTAAGTGCCGCTCGGTTTGAAATCTGCCAGGACCGGGGTACGGTCACTGATGGCCTGAAAATCATCCTGGGTAATCTTAACTCCGACACTTTTGGCCATGGCAATCAGGTGGAGCACGGCATTGGTGCTTCCGCCCAGGACCATCACCATGGTGATGGCATTTTCAAAAGCCTTTCGGGTCATGATATCCGAAGGCTTGATATCTCTTTCCAGCAAGAGCCGGATGGCTTCCCCGGCAGCGATGCATTCATTCTTTTTTTCCTCACTCAGGGCAGGATTGGAAGAGGAATACGGCAAGCTCATCCCCAGGGCTTCAATGGCGCTGGCCATCGTATTGGCGGTATACATACCTCCACAGGCACCAGCCCCCGGACAGGCATGCATCACGATTCCCTTGAAATCTTCTTCGCTGAGGTCCCCTTTCAATTTCTGGCCCAGGGCTTCAAAAGCGGACACGATATTTAGGTCCTGGCCTTTATAATGCCCCGGGGCAATCGTCCCTCCATAAATCATGATCGAAGGCCGGTTCAGTCTTCCCATGGCGATGATCGACCCTGGCATGTTCTTGTCGCAACCGGGCACGGCAATCAGCCCGTCGTAATACTGCGCCCCACAGACCGCTTCAATGGAATCGGCAATAATATCGCGGCTCACCAGGGAATACCTCATCCCGTCGGTCCCATTGCTCATTCCGTCACTGACCCCGATGGTATTGAAAATCAGCCCGACCAGGTCCTGGTCAGCTACTCCCATCTTTACCAGGCGGGACAATTCATTTAAGTGCATATTGCAAGGATTGCCGTCATAGCCCATGCTGGCAATACCCACCTGTGCCTTTTTCAGTTCGTCCTCGGTGAGTCCGATCGCATAGAACATGGCCTGGGCGGCAGGCTGGGTAGGATCCTGGGTTATAGTCTTGCTGTACTTGTTGATCTCTTTCATGTCGTAATTTCGGTGGTTTTTAATGCTTTTTCAATTACCAGATCCTTATAGGCTGCCTGTATCCTGCTGCCGAGGCTGTCGCTCCATTTCTTTTTGAAGGGAACCGTATCAAGGGATTCCATTCCGATCACTTCTGCTGCCGTCCCGCAGAAAAATGCACTGTCTGCGCCCAGCAAATCGGCAGTCTTCAGTTGGGTTTCTTCAAAAGTGATGTCCTGTTCCCTGCAAAGTTCCATTACGGTTGCCCGGGTTATGCCGGGAAGAATATTACCGGCTTTCGGCGTATAAAGAACTCCTTGCCTTTCTACAAATATATTGGCTCCGGGACCTTCAGCCACATATCCATTGAGGTCATTGAGCAATGCCTCGTCAAATCCTTTGGATTTGGCCTCCTGGCTTGCCAGGATAGAGTTCACATAATGACCGGTCGCCTTGGCTTCTATCCTGAATCCCCTGGGATTGGGACGTTCAAAGGAGGAGGTCATGACCTTCAGCAATTTTTCCCCGAGAAAGGGTTGCATCTGCCAGGTTTCAATTACAATGAAGGATTCCTTGTTGGGGTTGAAACTCATATTGGCAGGGGCGTAGACCACCGGCCGGATATAGGCATCCTGCAATTCATTGATTCGAAGCACCTCATAGGTAGCCTCAATCAGTGTGGCCAGATCCCAGGTGAAAGGCATATTCAGCGCCTTTGCTGAATTCCTGAGCCGCTCAAAATGGGCCAGTTCCTTAAAGATTTTTGTCTCTCCCGATGCGGTCCGGTAGGACCGTATCCCCTCAAAAACCCCATACCCGTAGTGCAGGGTTTGTCCGAAAAAATCGGTTTTGGCTTCAGCAGCTTTTACAATGGAGCCGTTCAGGTAGATTGCTGTGTGGTCATTATAGTACATGGTTTCGAAGTGGGTTGGTGTTTTATATGATGGTAGCTTTCCCGAAGGCAATATTTTTGGCATTGATATTTTCCGGGATGTCATTGCTGATAAAATCACTCACAAATTCCCCGATTGTGGAGGCATAGTGGGCATTCACCGGGTCAATATCCTGGGATACAAAACCGTTGGTCAGGGTCCATCCTACTGCTTCACGTACCTCGGATGCTTCCTGGGTCAAGATCGG
>JAJXYG010000082.1 GCA_021780705.1 Bacteroidota bacterium | reverse complement strand
TTCCTGACTAAAAAAAAAAGGGGTAATTCCGTACCCCCTGCACCACTCTCTATGAAAAATCTATTGCTCCTCTCTGGAATTTTGCTTTGCCTGTCCACTTCCTATGCCCAGGATTCAACAAGCAACTGGTCCCCATCCCTTCAATTGGATTTTACCAGCGTCCCTACCCAATCGATATCCGGGACGGACACGTCCTATCAAAACAGTCTGTCGGTAGCGCCAGTCTTTGATTATAGAAGCAGCGGGGGTTTTGGGATTTCCTATTCTCCTGTATGGGTGACGGGAGGCAGTCATCCGGGGATCTTTATGCACCAGGTCACTGTGGGCCTCGAACAGTATAACAATAGCAAGTGGATACTGGTGGCAGACTATATCCATTATTTCTTTACCGGAAACCCCAGTATACCTTCCTCACCACTCACCAACGAAGTGGTGGGGGAAATTGCCACCAAACAATATGGGGTGAATCCGCAATTGTCGGCAGGAATAGGTTTTGGAAGGGTGGGATCAGGCAGTACTCCTTATGATGTGGAGGCCAGTGCCGGAATCAGCCATACCTTCAAATGGAAAGTGTCCAAGGGAGATATCACCCTGATTCCCGCCTTATTGGCTGAAGGAGGTACTTCAAGATATTTTTCCTTCCTACGGCTTACCAAATCCATTTCCCATGCAAAAAGTTTTGCACGGCTTCTTAAAAATGTGCGCGCCAGGAACAACAAGAGAAATTCAGGGAGCACCACGACCCGGAATTCACAAAAATTTTACCTGACTGATTTTGAGATTAATTCGGAACTCACCTGGGAAACCGGCTCGTGGAGCTTTCGGCCCTCTGGAAGCCTGTTCATTCCCGCCTCAGCGGTGTCGGGCGGTGTTTCAGGGTATTGGGAATTCAATATCAGCTATTATTTCTAGTATTACTTTTGGTATCAGACCACGGTGCGCAACACCTGCCAGGCCTCTGTTAACTGCCCTTTATCGAGAAGTTCACCGGCATAGAGGTGGATTTCCTTTTCCATTCCCTGCGGGTCAAGGCTGTAGTATTGAAAGATCTCCCGCAACCTGGGATCTTCAAAAGACGGATCTATCGCTGGAATTTCCCCTGCAGCGCCAAGAAGTGCGAGATGAGACTTCTTTAGATAGGGGCTTCGAATAATTGACTTGGGTAGCCATTGGCGTCCTTCCGGATACTGTGAATCTGGCTGTCGATCAGAAACTGGATTCATATTTGCAAAACGATTGGGTCTTGGAGTAATCTGTTCCCGCACGGGTTCCCGGGGGATTATTCCCCTTCGTCAAGTACGATGGTATTTTTAAGTACGCCCAGTTCTTCCACTTCTATTTCAATTTCATCTCCCTGTTTCAACCACCTGTCTTCCCATTGGGGGTTATTTTTGCGACCGGTTTCATTGAACTCCAGGAAGCATCCGGTTCCCACCGTGCCACTGGTGATGACATCTCCCGGGAAAAGCTGGACCCCATAACTGCACCTTTCAATGATTTCTGCAAAATTCCATTCCATGGTGCCCACCACCCCTTCGCTCACCAGTTCGCCGTTGACCCGGCATTTCATATCCAGGTTGAAAGATTTTCCCTGATGTCCGTCCCTTTCAGAAAGTATGTATTCTTCCAGTTCATCGGTACTTACCAGGAGCGGTCCCATGGTAGTGGCAAAATCCCGGGATTTGGGGGATCCGGAATTCATGTCCCATTCCTGTTCATAAAAACCTCTGCCCTTCAGGGCATTGGTGATCACGTAACCCGCAATACACTCATCTGCCTCAGCCGCCTTCACATTCCGGCAGGGTTTTCCGATGACGACCGCCACCTGCATGCCAAAATCCAGTTTATGAAGCTGGTCCGGCATCAGGACTATTTCACCGGGTCCCATCACCGAATTGTGGTTGACGATGCTGAAGCCGGGGAACTTGTCAAAACCGGAAGCCATCGGCTGTTTTCTGGCCTTTCGCTCAGCCTCCGCATGAACCCGGAAACTATCCGACTCCCTAAGGCTGGTGGGATTGGGGACCGGTGACAGGACGTAGGCTTCTTCCAGGGGAATTCCGGTGAATTTGCGATTGCCCTCCACCAGGGAACGGTTCAGGGAATGGGCAATAGGAAGCAGGTCTTCCCAGTAATTCAGGAACATCGCCATCGAAACGGGTAAATCGGGGTGCAGTCTTTCCAAATCATACAACATCCCATCCACCAGGAAAGCCAGTTGGGCGTGATCATCTTTAAGGTAAGAAACCAGTTTCATCAGCGTGTAATTTAAAGGAGCGCAATTTAGTTGATTTTTCACCAAGCCGGGGGCGGCTCCCGCGATATTCTTTCAGATTCAACAGGATAATGCCCTGGCAGGCAGGTTAGGATTTTTGTAATAATTTTGTTCAAAATTTGCCTTTATGAAATTTGAAAAGATTCACAATAAGGGGCAGGCACAAATTTTTGATAATAAGTACCTCGAATTCCTTACGAAAACTCACCCCCTGGTCATTTGGGGTATTTATCTGCCTTTTATAGTCTATTTACCTTATTACAGCAATACAAATTTTGGATTTCCAGCCTGGAAGGTCTTCGGCCTGCTGGCGGGCGGAATATTCTTCTGGACCCTTTTTGAATATATCGCCCACCGCTATGTCTTTCACTGGGTAAGCAGCAATCCCTATGCACAAAGAATTACCTATATCATGCATGGCAACCACCATGAATATCCCAGAGATCGCCAGCGGTTATTCATGCCCCCGGTACCCAGCATCATTTTGGCTTCCCTGATTTTTGCCATCATGTGGCTGATATTGGGCAGGACCGCCTTCGCCTTTTTCCCGGGTTTTATGTTTGGATACCTCTGCTACGCCAGCATGCATTATGCCATTCATGCCTGGGCTCCGCCATTCAAATGGCTCAAGCCGCTTTGGCGCCAGCACCACCTGCATCATTACAAAAATGAGGAAAGGGGATTTGGGGTAAGTTCATCCCTCTGGGACAATGTCTTTGGTACCGCATTCGATCTGAAAAAAGAAAAGGAGAACCAGGAGGAAGTGGCCAAATTGATGTTCGCCAAATCAGTCAAAAAAAGTAGCGGGGCACTCAAATCCTGACCTGCGGACCAAGACAGCGCACTGCCCCCTGCGCGCAACCAGCTTACCATCTTTCTTCTTCTGACGGAGAATCCGGCCTGGAATATTGGGCCCTGCTGCGGGCTTTCTCCATCTGCCTTTCAATGATCAGGTCTGCGATTACCGGGGCAGATTCCATCCCTTCTTTAATTTGAAGGAGGGACTTCAGTTTCTTTTCATTCACATCAATTCGGTAAAGCAGCTGGACAAGGGCATGAAAATCATGGTTGATCAGTTCATTGATCAGCCGGATCAGGTCCTGCCTTTGGGAATCAGGGGAACCGGGGGTAATCTGCTGGCTGAGGATGAGGATCTGATCAGGCAGCGGCATGGAGGACTCGGCAGACATAGGGCAAAGGTAGGGCCCGGTTCCGACAATGGCATTTCCGGTCAGAACTTCTCAAAAATCCCCAGGCCAAACAGGGCAAAATCATATTTGACAGGATCGTCCGGGTCCAGGATACGAAGTGAGGTATCCAGTTCCTTGACTGCCCGGTCGTCATTTTGCTTTCGGCCCAGTATACCCAGTTTTCTTGCTACCGATCCCGAATGCAAATCCAGCGGGCAGGACAATGCCCCGGGCGAGATCCGGTTCCAGATGCCAAAATCCACCCCGCTTTTATCGGCCCGTACCATCCACCGGAGATACATATTGATTCTTTTGGCGGCGGAACCTTCCATCGGATCCGGTACATGTTTACAAATCCTTTTTTCGTGAGGCAATTCAAAAAAATACTGCTTAAAGTGATGGATGGATTCTCTCAGGGAATCAGGGGTGGCATGGGATAGGAAAATTCGTTCCAGACCCTGGTGTCTGAGGTAAATATTTTTGAGACTTTTTATGAAGAAGGTAAAATCCCTGCCATTGAAGGTTCGGTGCACAAATGACTGGATCTTTTCAAGATCCCTGGCCTTGTGGTGGAGTACAAAGTCATAGGGGGAGTTGCCGAGGTGGTCCATCATTCTATGACCATTTTGCACAATTAACTTCCGGTTTCCCCAGGATATGGTCGAAATCAGAAAGCCTGCAATTTCAATGTCCTCCTTGCGGCTATAGCGATGTGGAATGGCAATAGGATCATTTTCAATGAAATCAGGGCGATTGTAGCGGTCTGCCTTGAAATCCAAGAACTCCTTTAATTCGCCCCGGTCCACCATCTTTTTTCACAAAAATATTGATTTCATGATCGACTTGTTCCTGTATTTCTGAAAGAGAGAATATAACAGGTACCCCTTCAAATAATAGAATTTGTACTTCTTAAGTAAATGTGTATACTATTCCCAATGACCGTCTCAATTGCGCTTGAATGCTTTAGATCATTATTTGCTGTATTTTGATTCTCCATTAGGGTTAATAAA
>JAJXYG010000048.1 GCA_021780705.1 Bacteroidota bacterium | reverse complement strand
TTTTGCCGGCAAACACCTCTTCCACTGCACACAGATCAGTACAGAGAATTTATTGGCGGGTTGGTGTGGCATTGAAAGCGCCTCTGATAATGGAAGCGTTCAGTGGGAAGACGCCAAACAAAAAAAAAGGACAAACTGGGATTATCCATTTTGTCCTCATGAGTCGGGGCGGCAAGATTCGAACTTGCGGCCTCCTGCTCCCAAAGCAGGCGCGATAACCGGGCTACGCTACGCCCCGGGGTCTAAGAATATACCCTTTCAGCGGAGAGGGAGGGATTCGAACCCTCGGTACAGTTTTACCCGTACAACGGTTTAGCAAACCGGCCCTTTCGGCCACTCAGGCACCTCTCCGTCCAATTTGTAGTGATTACAAGGGTTGCAAAAGTAGCATTTGCAATTCAAAATCTGAAAAAAATAATTGAGGTTTGGCTCCCCGGAGCGCCTTCGGATTACATGGCAGCCAGCTGCACTTTTTGCTGAAGTTCGATGACACTTTCCTTGAACAGGGTATCGGTATCCATCAGGTCCTTCACGGTCTGGCAACTATGAATTACGGTAGTATGGTCCCTGCCTCCAAAATGTTCGCCAATGGTCTTCAGGGAGTTTTTGGTGAAAGCTTTTGCCAGGAACATGGAGATCTGGCGGGCCTGTACAATTTCCCTTTTCCGGGTTTTTTGAAGCAATTTTTCGTAGGGCACATCAAAATAATCACATACCATTTTCTGGATGGTATCGATAGTGATTTCCTTGGAGGAAGATTTGATGAAGTTACGCAACACTTTTTTGGCTAATTCTAGGTCTATTTCCCTTTTATTTAGCGAAGATTGTGCCAATAACGAAATCAGGGCCCCTTCCAGTTCCCGGATATTATTTTGTATGTTATATGCGATGTATTTTACCACCTCTTTGGGCATCTCCAGCCCGTCATTTTTCATTTTCCGCTCCAGGATTTCGATTTTGGTCTCATAATCCGGGATTTGAAGGTCGGCACTGAGTCCCCAACGAAAGCGGCTCAACAGTCTTTCCTGAACTCCTTCGAGGTCTTTGGGGGGTTTATCCGAGGTCAATACCAGTTGCTTGCCACTCTGATGGAGGTGGTTGAAGATAGCAAAAAAGGCGTCCTGGGATTTTTCGGCCCGATTGAAAAACTGGACATCATCGATGATCAGTACGTCAATCAGCTGGTAGAAATGAATAAAATCATTAATGGCGTTATTGCGGCTGTGATCTACAAACTGATTGATAAATTTCTCGGAGCTCACATACAATACCACCTTGTTATGGTGCAGTTTCTTTACTTCATTACCGATAGCCTGGGCCAAATGGGTTTTTCCCAGCCCTACTCCTCCATAGATCACCAGTGGATTGAAAGAAGTCGAACCCGGTTTTTCGGCGACAGTCTTTCCTGCCCTGCGGGCCACCCGGTTACAGTCACCTTCTATGAAGGTGTCAAATACATATGCCTGGTTGAGCTGCGGATCGATATGCATTTTCTTCAGTCCCGGAATCACAAACGGGTTCTTAACCGGATTATTGATGACTAAAGGAAAATCCATATCGTTGTTTGAATAAGATTTAAACCCCTGACCCGGTATGTCGAGCATCAAAGGTTTATTGTTGTCGTTTCCGCTGTCAACCATGATGCGGTACTCCAAACGGGCATCCTTTCCCAGTTCCCTTTTCAGGGTTTTGGCAAGCAGGTTCACATAATGCTCCTCAATATACTCATAAAAAAACTGACTGGGAACCTGAATGGTTAAAACTTTGTCTTTAAGGGAAACTGGAGTAATGGGTTCGAACCACGTATTGTAATGCTGCCATTCAACTATATCCTTTATTATATTGAGACAATTATTCCAAACTTTTTCGCAAGCCTTATCCATTTTTCCGTAAGCCGTTTAGTCGATTTAGTATTACCTTATTAACCGGGGACCCCCCCGAAAAATATTCTAAACCAAGAGTAGTTTAATTTTTTCGGGCAGACAGCGAATATCAAGATAATTTGTTGAAAAAAAAATTTTTTTATCCTGCTATTTCACTTAAAAAATGTTTTTTGCTTCCTTATGTCAATACCATTTTTTTTCTTATCTTAAAGGGTTGATTTTCTAAGTCAGGACTGGGTTGATTTTCAGAAGATATTTTTACGGAAGGAAAAAAAATTCCCCGAAGTCATTCCAAATTCTCCCTTTAAAAAATCATCCTTCCGGGTGATTTAGAAAATGTGCAAAACATTTGCCGGTTTGTTAAAAAACACGCATGGTTTTGCCCCAAATCAATCTATCTTTAGTAATTAATAATACTAGACATGAGTTATGAACTTTCAGGGAAGTTGATTGAAAAATTTGCTCCGGTTCAGCGAACAGAATCTTTCAAGGTGCGCGAATTTGTAGTAGAAAAATCTGATGAGATCAATGGAAAGACCATTACAAATTACATCAAATTGCAGTGTGTACAGGATCGCACCGGGATTTTGGACCCGGTCAATGTAGGCGACGAGATCAAGGTTCACTTCAATATCAAGGGAACCCGATGGGAGAAAGAGGGAAGGGTTACCTATTTTTCAAATCTGGATGCATGGCGTATAGAACCCCTGATGAGTGGAGGCAAGCAAATGGCTTCCGACAATGATCACCTGGAGCCCCTGGATACGTTCACCTCCACTTCTGAAGACGCCATAGATGATCTTCCCTTTTAAAGGCACTGCAATACCCCTTGTTTAAAGCTTTCAGGATCAAAACCTGGCCTTTTTATGCAGCAGATCGTGACCTTAAAACTCCCGCCGGAGCTGGCATTGACGGATGCGGAGCTGCTCCGCAGCCTGGCCCGCAAAACGGGCCTTTCCCCCAGGGATATTACGGGATTTAACCTGCTCAAAAAATCGATTGATGCCCGCGGAAAATCCATTTGGATCCATCTCACCCTGCAGGTCTTTTCAGGCGAACCATTTTCACCACAAAGGCCCTGGGAACCACGGTTCCGGCAGGTAGGCTCTGCCCAGAAATCGGTCATCATCATTGGAAGCGGTCCGGCAGGTTTGTTTGCCGCCCTGCAGTTGATCGAGCTGGGGATCAGACCCATCATCCTGGAAAGAGGGAAAACCATCCGGGCCCGGAGAAGGGACCTGGCTGCACTGAACCGGCAGGGGGACCTCGATCCGGACAGCAATTACTGTTTTGGGGAAGGAGGGGCAGGCACCTACAGCGACGGAAAACTCTATACCCGGAGTACCAAAAGGGGGGATGTATCCCGAATCCTGAAAATCTTCGTGCATTTTGGTGCTCATGAAAATATTCTTTACGAAGCCCATCCCCATATCGGCACCAACAAACTTCCCCAGATCATCACTGCCATCCACAAACGCATTGAGGACTGCGGTGGCGCATGTCATTTTGAGAAGAAAGTCGTGGACTTTGTGATCGACAGGGGACGGATTACCCGGGTGATTACTGCCGGCGGAGACGAATTTTCTGCCGATGCCTTTATTTTGGCTACCGGCCACTCGGCCAGGGACATTTTTGAGTTACTCGACCGCAAAAAGATCACCCTGGAGGCCAAACCGTTTGCCCTTGGGGTGCGCGCGGAGCATCCCCAGGAACTGATCAATCTGATCCAGTACGGGGAGGGTTATCCCGAGCAGCTGCCTCCGGCATCTTACAGCCTGGTGGAACAGATCGACCAGCGTGGGGTATTTTCCTTTTGTATGTGTCCGGGAGGCATCATTGCCCCCGCCTCTACCGGACCGGGCGAACTGGTCGTCAATGGGTGGAGTCCCTCCAGGCGAAATAATCCTTATGCCAATAGCGGAATGGTGGTCCAGGTAGCTCCTGAAGAGGTGATCGGGTATTTGAGGAAGAAAAAAATCAGGGATGAGGGCTCCGCCCCTGGTTCCCCGCTTTACATGATGGAGTTCCAGCGGCTGGTGGAACAGGCAGCTTTTGCTGCCGGTGGCGGCAGGTTCATAGCACCTGCCCAGCGAATGACCGATTTTGTGGATGGCCGGGTCTCTGGTTCCCTTCCCACCTGCTCCTATCCTCCGGGTGTCCGGTCTGCACCTCTGGATACCATATTGCCGGACTTCATCAGTGCACGACTGAAAAAGGCCTTCCCCATTTTTGGGAAGAAGCTGACTACCCGAAGCGCCAGAGGGGGATATTTTACCAATGAGGCGATCCTGGTAGCTACTGAAAGCCGTACTTCGTCCCCGGTTCGGATACCCAGGCAGGTGGAAGGGTTGCATCATCCCCAGATCGGGAACCTGTATCCCTGCGGAGAGGGGGCGGGTTATGCCGGCGGCATTGTCAGTGCGGCTATGGATGGAGAAAGAGTAGCCCGGGCCATCGAGGCAGTCTTTCAATAACCCCGCCGGGACACCAGAAACTATCGCGTCCCTTATTTCTTTTTTATTATTTTTACCGGAAGCCCTTAATAATTTTTCTAACGGACCTCTGGTCCCTGAATCTTCACCAGCACCATCATGAA
>JAJXYG010000224.1 GCA_021780705.1 Bacteroidota bacterium | reverse complement strand
TTCAGGAAAATTGAAGATCCTGAAGGACAAGCAAAATCACCAGTTCTACCAGATCAGGAGCGGATTTGTGGAAGTACACAAAAACACCGCCACGGTGCTGGTGGAAGGAGCCAGCGAGATATGAGTCCACAGAATTTTATTTAAATGAAATTTCCTAATTCACCAGGTTTCTGAAGTGCAGGTAGGCCATCCCTGTGGCCGGAATCCCCACAAACAGCAGTAATGCCAGCAGGTTCCCGGTGATCCAATAGACCACCAGGGTCAGCAGCAGCACCAGTACCGGGTATCCAAAAAAGAGCAGGCCTACCAGGATCGAATCATAATGATCATTGGATTTTCCTCTGATATACCCATCCACCAAAAAGTAGAACGGGGCATGGATGATCAGGCCTGCCAGGGCCGGCAGAAATAATAATACGCGTTTCAACAGGGAAACCGGCTCTTCAAAAAGTTTTTTTCTCTGGTCCAGGTCCTGCGGATGCAGTTCATAGACCTGTTCCTTTAACTCCCTTTCCAAAGTCTCATTGAACTGCTGGATGGCCTTGCCACCGGAGTACGGAGTATCAATATCGGTGCGCTGGATCGGGTTGCCGAAATTCAAAATTACCTTCTTGCCATATTTTCTAAAGCTGCTGTAATTGATCCCGAGGGGCAGCACCTCCAGAGGGGCTCCTTCCTCCCAGGCTGAAAGCGCCAGGCGGGCAGTTCCTTTTTTCAAAGGGCGCAGGCGCCATTCATTGATACACCTTCCTTCGCTAAATATCAGCACGATTCCTCCCTGCTGGAAGATTTTCTTACAGCTTTCAAAGGTGGTATAATTATGCCCCAGGTTTTCTGCTCCCTCGCTGATACGGTACACCGGCAGCATGTTCAGGGAGTGAAGCAACCGGTTGACAAACCCGCCCCGGAAAACATCGCCGCGGGCAAGAGAATACACCGGTTTTTTAAACAGAGTAGCCACGATGACCGCATCCAGGAATGAATTGGGGTGATTGGCCGCAATGAGCAGGGGGCCGGTCCTGTGCAGGTGCGACCGGGTGTTGATCTCCACTTTTCTGCAATAGAAATGGAAAAAAAGTCTGGCCGGATATAGTAAGATTCTGTACAGCAAGTTTTGAATGGTTGGGGTATAGGTCCAAAAGAAAGCCTTCTCGGGCAGCGCCCGTGGATCCGTAACCGGCTCCTTCGGGCCTTCAGTTTAATTGGGGGTCTATCGGAAAATTGATCATCATCTCATAGTCGCCTCCCAGGTGTTTAAGGGCACTTTTCCATACGTCTTCCGGACGGGTCTCAAAAATCAATTCCCGAGTAGCCTTTACCGTAAGCCAGCTTTCTTCCTTCATTTCGTTTTCCAGTTGACCTTCGCTCCACCCGCTGTATCCTACAAAAAACCGGATTCTGCCGGATTGCAGTTCATTTTGGAGAATGTGGCTTTTCAGGCTTTCATAATTGCCTCCCCAGTATACCCCCGGCAATACCCTTTCTCCGCCTCCGATCATATCGGGATACTGGTGAAGAAAGTGCAGGGAATCCAGACGGACAGGCCCACCCTGGGATACGGGAAAATCGCCCGAATCCATGTCCGGTAGTAATTCCTGGAGGGGAACCGGGAAAGTCTTGTTAAGTACAAACCCGAAACTTCCATCTGCATTGTGTTCACACAGGAAGACCACCGTCCTGCTGAAATTGGGGTCTTTCAGGAAGGGATTGGCAATTAAAAGCGTGCCTTTTGATGGTGAAATCATAATTCTAAATTATATTTAAATATTGAGAATCGTAGTCGTGGCCTCATTTTTCGTCAAAATAAAAGATAACACTACGTTAAAATTGGGCCTTTCACAATAGCCTGGAATTTTTAGGTCCCGGTAGGACTAAATTTGCGATGCATGAAAAGAATCTTCCCGATTATTACGGTATTGATATTTATGTCCCTGCTGGGTATTATTTTCTTTCAGATTTTGTGGATCAAGCAGGCAAGAATGGATAAAGAAAAACAATTCCAGGATGCCCTTATCAAAGTTACCGGTGATGCAGCCACGGACCTGGCGGAAGAAAAGGAAAATCTCTCACCGCTTTCCGGTACCAAGAATAAGGATATTTTCTTTCCCCTGAACGCTTTTCCCTCCACCATCGTGCACAAATTCAGCAGGGAAGAAATCAGGGCAAAAATCAAAAAGGCGTTTGTAAAAAACAAGATCTATAACGTAGACTTTGAGTTTGCCATCAGTTCCACTTCCATGATCGGGGATGACCTGCAGTCCAAGAACTATTTCCGGGAATCTTTGGATACGGTGAACAATTACCAGATTGTCTCGCCCATCATTGCACCCAGCAGCAACTTTGAACCCGGCTTTCCGCCGGAGGAATTGCTTATCATCGTGGTCCCCCATGTGAAGAATATTATCTGGAAAGAAATGATCTGGATGGTAGTGGGCGCCCTGATATTTACCATTGTAATTTTTGCCGCCTTCTTTATCACCATCCGCGCATTGCTGAACCAGAAAAAGCTCAGTGAAATCAAGTCGGATTTCATCAATAACATGACTCATGAATTCAAGACCCCGCTGGCCACTATTTCCCTGGCGGTAGATGCCTTGAAAAATGAGAAGGTGCTCACCGACCGCCAGAAGATTGACTATTTTTCGGGGATCATCAAGGATGAAAACAAAAGAATGAACAAACAGGTGGAATCCATCCTTCAGGCGGCCCTCCTGGACAAACAGGAAATCCAGCTGAATGTAAAACCGGTCCATGTGCATGAACTGATTCAATCCGCCGTCAATAATATCAAATTACCCCTTGCCCAAAAAGGAGGTATGCTTGAAACCAGCCTCCAGGCTACCCATGACGAGATCATTGGTGACGAAGTACACCTGATCAATATCATCAATAACCTGCTGGATAACGCGATTAAATACTCGAAGGATGACCTGATTATCCGGCTGCATACCCTGAATGTCAACGGGTCCATCCGGATCAAAATTGAGGACAACGGGATAGGCATGAATAAGGAAACACTGCACCGCATATTCGAAAAATTTTACCGGGCCCATACCGGCAATATCCATAATGTCAAGGGATTTGGTCTGGGATTAAGTTATGTAAAGACCATCGTGGACGCCCACCGCGGAAAAATAAGGGCTGAAAGTACCCTGGGTAAGGGCAGCTGCTTCATCCTTGATTTCAATACCATTAAAGACGCCAAGACAACGGCCTAGAAGGATTCTCACCCCTCCTGCTATTTTTTCCTGATCAGTCAAAAGTGGATTTCAGATTTTTATTTCTGAAAGCTGTGCACAGGTTATGCACCTCTTACGCACATCTTTTGCACAATATTTTGGGCTGTAATCACACCAGAATCCTTTGCAGGATTCGGTTTACGGGCACGTGCACAAAAAGATTTTCCTCATTTTTATTGGGAAAGTGGGAAAAAGTGTTATTTTGTGGAAATTTCAGATTCAAAAGGATAATTAGTTCATAATGACAGGCTTTATTGGTGAATATGAGGCGACCCTGGATGCTAAGGGTAGGTTCCTGCTCCCGGCAGGTTTTAAAAAGCAATTGCCGGACAGCGGGGCAGAGCCATTTGTGCTGAACAGGGGATTTGAAAAGTGTCTGAGTTTATACACAGCCAAGAGCTGGAAGCCCTTGTTTTCGGACTTAAGCAAGTTGAATGATTTTGATCCAAAAGTAAGGCAATTCAAACGGTATTTTCTCAATGGGGCCACCCAGGTAGAACTGGACAGTTCAGGCAGGTTGTTGTTGCCCAAAAACCTGATGGAATATGCGGGGCTCGAAAGAGATATCGTACTGGTGTCCGCCATAGACAAAATAGAGATTTGGGATAAAGTGAAATACCAACAGTTCTTTGAAACTTTCTCTCCGGAGGCCTTCAGTGATTTGGCCAAAGAAGTCATGACTGGCGATAAAATCACGAAAGCTGAATAATGCCGGACCATGAGTACCATACCCCGGTTATGGTGCAGGAAGTGACCCACGGCTTGCAGATCCGACCCGATGGAATTTATGTGGATTGCACTTTCGGCGGAGGCGGTCACAGCAAAAAGATACTGGAAAGCCTGGGACAGGCTGGCCGGTTAATTGCCTTTGACCAGGACCCCTCGGCAGCCCGAAACCTTCCTGCGGACCCCCGCGTGACATTCGTACCCCATAATTTCAGGCATCTGAAACGATTTCTCCGCCTTCATGAAATCTCCAGGGTACATGGAATCCTGGCCGATCTCGGCGTTTCCAGCCACCAGTTTGATGAGGCCTCAAGAGGATTTTCCACCCGGTTTGATGCAAAAATGGATATGCGGATGAACCCCCACCAGGAACTGGATGCCTCCCGGGTGGTCAATCAGTATTCAGAAGCCGAGCTACACAAAATCTTTGAACAATATGGAGAAGTGACCAATTCAAAGACTCTGGCTAAAAGGATCATTGAAGTAAGAAAGACCCAAAAGATTTCCACGGTCAGCCAGTTCAAA
>JAJXYG010000115.1 GCA_021780705.1 Bacteroidota bacterium | reverse complement strand
GGACCTGATGCGGGACAGCGCATATTTTGGTACGATGATGGTTTACAAGGGTCATGCCGACGGAATGGTTTCCGGATCGATCAGCACTACCCAGCACACCATCCGTCCCGCCCTGCAATTTATCAAGACCAAGCCGGGGGTATCCACAGTTTCTTCCATATTTTTCATGTGCCTGGAAGACCGGGTAATTGTATTTGGGGATTGCGCCGTCATTCCGAAGCCTACCACCGAACAACTGGCGGACATCGCCATCTCTTCGGCCGAGAGCAGTATAAAGTTTGGCATTGAACCCAGGATTGCCATGCTGTCCTATTCCTCCGGGACCTCAGGCGAAGGAGAAGAGGTAGAAAAGGTGCGCAGGGCTACCGAGCTGGTAAAAACCCGCAGGCCGGATCTGCAGGTGGAAGGACCCATACAGTATGATGCCGCGGTGGATCCGGCGGTGGCCCGACAAAAACTTCCCCAGTCCAAAGTCGCAGGCCAGGCTACCGTACTGATTTTCCCGGACCTCAATACCGGGAACAACACCTATAAGGCAGTCCAGCGGGAGACCGGGGCCGTAGCCATTGGTCCGGTCCTTCAGGGTTTGAAAAAGCCGGTCAACGACCTGAGCCGGGGTTGCAGTGTAGATGACATCTTCAATACCGTAGTCATCACGGCCATTCAGGCCCAGCAATAACGGACCGGTCAGCAGCAATTTCCACAAACAGGATGGCCACCGTACTCCTTTGGTCTGAATTGGGGTAAAAGTATTATTTTCAGCCTCATTCAGTTGATCAGGGAATTACCGCTTTGTGTACCTTGAAGACTTCAGGATATGGATTGGAGGAGCGGGGTTGCTTCAACTACCTGTTGATTGGGAAGAGGATGCCCCTGCTACGAATAAAAGATTCTTTAACCTCAAAAAAGTACACTCCCCACGGGCGCCGTGCCCCGGGAGATTCTTACCAAAATACCATGAATATTTTCGTCATCAATTCAGGAAGCAGCTCGATCAAATACCAACTTTTTGATATGCCTGGGGCGAGGGTCATCTGCAGCGGGATCGTGGATAAAATCGGCATGAAGGAAAGTACCCTTACCCATAAAACCTTCACGGAGGATGGGGAGCGGGTCACCCGGAGCACTCCCGAGGTCTCCGACCACGCAGAGGGGCTCAGGGAGGTCGCCAGGCTGCTCACCGATCCTTCGGTTGGGGTTATCCGGGATCCTTCCGAGATTGCCGCCGTAGGGCACCGGGTGGTACACGGCGGAGAAAGCTTTTCTGCAACGACCTTCATCACCGAGGAGGTAAAGGAAAAGATCAGAAAATTATTTCCGCTGGCCCCCCTTCACAATCCCCTCAATTACCTCGGCATCCAGCTTTCCGAGCAGATCTTCCCTTCGGCCCGGCAGATTGCCGTCTTTGATACCGCTTTTCACCAAACCCTGCCACCCGAAGCCTACCGCTATGCACTTCCCGGTTCCTTCTACCGGGAATACGGGATCAGGGCCTACGGATTTCATGGCACCAGCCACCGGTTTGTAAGCCGCAAGGCTGCAGACTACCTGCAAAAAAAATCGTCCCGGCTCATCACCCTGCACCTGGGCAACGGATGCAGTATGACAGCCGTCCGGGATGGAAAATCTGTGGAGACCAGTATGGGATTTGGTCCCATGAACGGGCTTATCATGGGTACCCGAAGCGGGGATATTGACCAGTCGGTGATTTTCCACCTGGTCAACCAGCTGGGGTATGACATCGAAAATGTCCATGCCATTCTGAACAAAAAAAGCGGGATGCTGGGCCTTACCGGCCTTAGCGACATGAGGGATATCCGTAAGAAAATCGATGGGGGTGACAGCGAAGCCCTGCTGGCCTACCAGATGTATGCCTGGCGGGTTCGAAAATATATCGGGGCCTATACGGCCATACTCAACGGGCTGGATGCGATTGTATTTACCGGGGGAGTGGGGGAAAATGACCGGTTGATGAGGAAGTTCTGTGCTACAGGGCTGGATTACCTGGGAATCCGGCTGGATCCGGAAAAAAACGAACAGGCAGGAAGTGGGATTCAGGAAATTCAATCCCCTGAATCACGGGTGAAGATCCTGGTGGTCCCGACCAATGAGGAACTGGAGATTGCCAATCAATGTTTTGAGTTGATAGGCTAACTGGGTTTTGCGGGACCTAGGCGTAATCAATTTTGCGCTCGCAGTACTTTTCGATCTTCTTTCTTAATTCGGAGGGGCGGAAGGGTTTGAGTACATAATCGGTAAATCCGGCTTCTTTTACCAGCAAGTCCATATTTTCCAGCAGGGTGGCAGTAAAGGCAATTACCGGTATGGTAATTCCCTGCTCGCGGATCTTCTGAAGGGCGGTATATCCGTTCATTTCGGGCATTTCCAAATCCATAAGGATCAGGTCAAACTTATGATATTTGATCAGTTCCAGGGCGTGTAATCCGGTGATGGCACCCTTGATCTGCATTTGCCATTTGTGCAGGAAGCTCTTGAGAATATTTGCATTGATTTCATTGTCTTCTACCACCAGTACCCGAAGGCCCCGGATATCTCTCGGCGGCTCATTATCGGCCACCGCGATGGATTTGCTCACAACCGGTTTTTCGCTGAGCTTGAAAGGCAGGGTGAAGAAGAACCGGGTTCCCCGGTCAAGTTCACTTTCCACACCAATGGTTCCACCCATCATTTCTACCAGCCGCTTGCTGATGGTCAGGCCCAGCCCCGTACCTTCATACTTTCGCTTCAGGTCTTCGGAATGGATCTGGGAAAACGCCTGAAATATCTCTTCATGCTTTTCACTGGGAATCCCGATTCCGGTATCACTCACTTCAAAATACAGGGAGACGGAACTTCCGTTCAATTCCTTGATGGCTACCCGAAGCTCCACACTTCCCGTCAGGGTAAACTTCAGGGCATTGGAAAGCAGGTTCTTGATGACCTGGCTTAATTTCATCATATCGCCCAGGAGGGTCATCTCCTTTAATTCCTGCACCGGCATATCGGTAACCAGGGCGATATTCTGAATTTTATATTGGGGTGCAAAGAAGGTCACGACATTGTCGATGCATTCTGTCAACTTGAAAGGGTTCTCCCTGATTTCCATTTTTCGGGCATCGATTTTGCTGAAATCCAGGATGTCGTTGATGATGTCCAAAATATGTTCAGAGGAGTATTTCATGATATGCACATGCTGCAACACATCAGATTTCAAGGAGGAATCAGCCAGGATCAGGTTGGCTGCTCCGATGATTCCATTGAGAGGGGTTCTCAGTTCATGGCTCATGGTGCTGAGAAAACGGGCCTTTGAACTGGCAGCCTTTTCCACAGATATCTTTGCCCGCTTTACCTCATTTCTTGCTCCTGCCAGGGCGGAAACATCGCGGATCCGCAAGGTCCTGAATTCCGAACTTTCTGCCTGGCTCCCCAGGATATTGGTATTTACCATCCCATAAATCCTGCGTTTGGTCTGGGTAAGGAATTCTGCTTCCCCTTCCCAGTTTTCATTTATCTGGTTCATCAGCCGCTCCATATTGGGACTGTCCACCGCCAGGTACCGCATCATCACCTGTGTGATATAGAGTCCTTTGAGTTCTTTTTCGGCAGGAAGTTCAAACAGGGTGCTGGCCTTCCGGTTGGTCTCAATGATCTCCAGGGTAACACTGTGGTAAATGAAATAGGCATCCTCTGAGGCTTCAAAAATAGCTTCAAACAATCCCTGTTCCTTTCGGGCGGATTTTTCTTTTTTGCCAGAAAATAGGCTTTTCAGGCCGGTGATAGGTGTGGCGGTCATGATATGGGTTTCGGTTTATGGGAAATCATCCGGGCAGTAAACCTGCCACGGCTATAACGCAGAATGCCCCCTTTTATTGAACCCCCGGGTAACTTTCCCATCCCCTCCTCCTTCCAGTTGAAAATCAGCCAATTCCTTATTGTTATACTCCCGGAAATCCGTCTGTTTCCTGAATTTTACAGGGGTAAAATCCCCGCATGGGCCAAATAATAATTGGCCCCAAAATTCGTTTCATCAAAAGTTAAACCCAATAGTATGGAAAACCAATCCCTCACCTTTGATCCCCATCTGGATTCCGAAGTGCTCTTTGAACTCTATGAGGACGACGTAGAACATGCCTGTCTTGCCTTCAACCAATTCCTGTTGTTGGCACCCGGCCTGATGGATGAAATTGAAAGAAGCTATTCCAGTGGAATTGTAGAAAATTTCAGGCAAAAGGTGCATAAGATCAAGCCCATGTTCAGCCTGGTGGGATTACCTGGTTTGACCCATTTGGCCGGGGAACTGGAAGGGAAGTGCAAACTGGCCTCCCATCCGACCGAGCTGAAGCTGCTATATGATGAGCTCAAGGCAGGTTATGCAGAGAATTTTTCCATTATACAGCGGGAGGTGAACCGACTCCACGAATTATAATTTCAAACCCATGAAAATCAAATGTGTCATCCTGGACGATGAACCCATGTCCAGAACTTTACTGGA
>JAJXYG010000200.1 GCA_021780705.1 Bacteroidota bacterium | reverse complement strand
CCTCATTATCAATTTTTTATAAGAAATATTAGGGAACAGAAACGTAACTGAAAAAAAATGGCACGATTATGGAATAAATGGTGGCAGAGCGAAAATTTCAAAATAATTCAAAGCGCTCTGAAACTGTTTAACTATTTAAATCAAAAAAAAAATCATCATCATGAGTACTACAAATTTCCCTGAAGTGTCCAGTGAAAACAATGTGCCCAAGAAAAGTTACAAGAACCTTATTATCGGTATACTCGCCCTGGCTCTTGTGGGTACTGGAGCTGGCCTTCTCATCCAGAACAGTAAAAATGGGACCACGATTTCCCAGCAACAGGCACAGATTGATTCTGTGACCGTTCAAAAAAGCGACATTCAAAGAAGTTTTGATGCCTCACTGGCAAGACTCGATTCTTTGTCTACTTCTAATACGGCCTTAAACGGAAAATTGGAAGAAAGCAATAAAGAAATTGCTCACCAGAAAGCTGAAATCCGCAGGATCTTGAATAAGAGTCATGCTACTGCAGCTGAACTGGCCAAGGCAAAACAACTGATTGACGGGCTCAACAATCAAATCAATACCTTGCAACAGCAGATTGCCCAGTTGACCCAGGAAAATCAGAATCTGACTACTGCCAACCAGGCGCTTACCCAACAGAATGGGCAGCTTAATCAGAACCTCGCCACCACTACTGCCACAAAAGACAGCCTGGCAAACAAGGTAGACATCGCTTCTACACTGAATGCCTCCAACATCACCATTACCCCCGTGAAAGTTCAGCGGAGTGGTAAGGAAAAAGTAACAACCAAGGCAAAGAAGGTGGACAAACTTGAAATTTCTTTCGATGTGAACAACCGGATTGCCCAAACAGGCCAGACCAATCTCTACGTATGTGTGTTGGGTCCTGATGGCAAGCCAATTACTGCTGAATCTCTGAATTCCGGAACATTCAACACCCGTGAAGAAGGCAGCAAGTCCTACACCACTATGGTTCCCATCAATTTCGAAACTTCCAAGAAGCAGAATGTAAAATTCTCCTTTGCACCTGGTAAATTCGTACAGGGTAATTACACTATTGAAATCTACCAGAATGGTTTCCTGATCGGGCAGGGAACCAAGAGTCTGAGGAAAGGTGGTTTATTCAGCTAAATATCTTCCAATATCTCTTTACAAAAGATCGAGACACCCAAAAGAGCAGCCTAATCGAGGTTGCTCTTTTTTTTGCGCCAATGTCCACGGTTCAAAATTTCTGGGGTTTCCTGAATAATAATTTCTTTGAACTATCTTAGCGCAACCAAATTATTCTATAAACCTCATGAAGGTTCTAATCAGGAATGCGAATTTAATAGCCCACACCTCACCCTTTCACGGAACTCGGCAGGATATTTTAATAGAAAATGGGGCCATTGTCTCCATTGGGAATTCCATTTCTGCCAAGGCGGATCAGGTAATTGAAATAGAAAACCTGCATGTTTCCTGTGGCTGGACGGATGTATTTGCCAATTTCTGTGATCCGGGACTGGAATACAAGGAGACCGTTGAAACCGGGTGTGCGGCGGCGGCAGCTGGCGGCTTTACCCAGGTGATGGTACTTCCAAATACCCAGCCGGTAATCTCATCCAAAGGACAGGTAGAGTACCTGACGTCAAAGAGTGAAAATTCTCCGGTGAAGGTAATGCCAGTGGGTTCTGTTACCCGGAATGCGGAGGGCAAAGAGCTGAGCGAAATGTATGATATGTACCAGGCAGGAGCGGTGGCTTTTTCCGACGGATGGGCCCCGATTCAATCCTCCGGTATTCTTCAAAAAAGCCTGGAATACCTGCTGGCAATTGATGCGACCCTGATCCAGCTTCCCGAAGACAAGACTATTGGCACCCATGGCCTGATTAATGAAGGCGCTTTGTCCACCCGTATGGGGCTACTGGGAAAACCCGCCATTTCGGAGGAATTGATGGTGGCACGCGACATCGAACTGGCCCGGTACACCGGTGCCAGAATTCACCTTACCGGGATATCCACTGCCAAATCCCTGGAATTAATCAGCAGCGCAAAAAAAGAAAAGATTCCGGTCAGTTGCTCTGTAACCCCTTACCATCTATTGTTTTGCGAAGAGGATATTCAGGATTACGACACCCACTATAAAGTAAATCCGCCTCTTAGGACCAAAAAAGACCGGGAGGCCCTGCGAAAAGGGGTAAAAAACGGGCTGGTGGATTGTATTGCCTCCCACCACCAACCTCAGGACTGGGATCACAAGGTGTGTGAATTTGAATATGCCAAAAATGGGATGGAAACCCTGGAAAGCGTTTTCGGGGCCGTACTCGCATCCGGTATATCTCCCGATACATTTGTTAAAATGCAAACTGAAAATGTCCACCGGGTATTTAATACCCCTGCCCCTGCTTTGTCGGTTGGGTCTCCGGCAAATCTGACCCTGTTTAATCCCGCAGAAACTTATACCTTTCAGCTCAAGGACGTCTTTTCAAAGAGTAAAAACAATGCTTTTCTGGGAAAGGAACTGACCGGAACGGTTAAGGGGATCATCCACAAAAACCGAATCTTTTTAAAGTAGTAGCTACCTGTTTCATGGAATCAAATAAATTGTCATTGGCTTTACCGGTTAGGATGGGTATTATCATCGGATTGGGATATTGTATCCTGATTTATTGCCAGAATCAATTTCTCTACCAAAGTCCCATCGAATTTGGATTTGCAAAAACAATTGGATTCCTGCTAGTGGTGGGAGGGTACGCCTTTACTGCTTACTTAAGTAAACAGCGACTGGGTGGGTACATTACTTTCCGGGAAGCCTTGAGAGCCATACTTGTCACCATCGTCATCACCGAAATTATTTATCTTATTTTCAATACACTTTACGTGAAAGTCCTGGATCCCGGGTTTTTTGACAGGGTTAAAACGGCCTGGCTTGCTTATTTCCAGTCAAAGAAAGTGCCCCAACAGGTTATTGACCAGAACATGGCACGATTCAATGATGCCGGCAAAATAACCACCGGGTCACTCATACAGTCCCTTGGATTCAGTATCATTATTGATGCAGTCTTTGGTGTGGTAATTGCAGCCTTGATCAAAAAGAATCCACCCGAAACCCTTAACCAAACTACCTGAAAATGGACATTTCCATCGTCATTCCGCTAATTAACGAAGCCGAATCCCTGCCGGAACTGGAAGCCTGGATCAGGCAGGTCATGGATTCCCATCAATACAGCTATGAGATCATATTTGTGGATGATGGCAGCACGGACGATTCGTGGAAGGTCATTGAAAAGTTAAGAAAACAAAGCGCTCGGGTTAAGGCAATCAGATTCCAGAGAAATTACGGAAAGAGCGCAGCACTTAATGAAGGATTCAAGCAAGCCTCCGGCGATGTGGTCATTACCATGGATGCCGACCTTCAGGACAGCCCGGATGAAATTCCCGAATTAAGGAGGATGATACTTGAAGATGGGTATGATATCGTCAGTGGTTGGAAAAAGAAAAGGTATGACAACAAACTCTCCAAGAACCTGCCCTCAAAATTATTCAATGCGGCTACCCGCAGGGCTTCAGGAATCAAATTACATGATTTCAATTGTGGCCTTAAATCCTATAGAAGACAGGTGATTAAGAGCATCGAGGTGTATGGCGAAATGCACCGGTATATTCCGGTACTGGCCAAATGGTCTGGATTCAGGAAATTCGGGGAAAAGGTGGTCGAGCACCGTCCACGAAAATATGGAATCACCAAATTTGGCTGGACCCGTTTTATCAATGGGTTTCTGGATCTTGCTTCCATCATGTTTGTAGGGAAATTCCGCAAGAACCCCATGCATTTTTTTGGTTTATGGGGAACTTTGTTCTTTCTTTTCGGATTCATTGTATCGTTTTACCTGGCTTTGTCCAAATTCTTTTTTGACAAGACCGGGATGACCCAACGACCTCTTTTCTTCTTTGCCATCTTCGCCATGATAATCGGAACCCAGTTGTTCCTGGCCGGATTCCTAGGAGAACTGATCTCCAGAAATTCTGCGGAAAGAAATAATTATCTGATCCAGGAAAGAATCGAGTAACCCTTTCCCGCAGGCCCCTCTTCTTACCGGATCCAATAGAACCGGCCACCAAAATATGTTGAATGGATACCCAAAAATATTCCAAAAAGGTTGTCATCATTGGCCCCGCCTATCCGCTTCGCGGAGGGCTGGCTTCCTATGATGAAAGGCTGGCCAGGGAATTCAGTCAATTTGGATTTGACAGCTCTATTTACACTTTTTCCTATCAATATCCCTCTTTTCTGTTCCCAGGGACCACCCAATATTCCACAGAGCCTCCTCCGGAACAACTCCAAATTCGAGTCATCATTAATTCAGTAAACCCGTTAAACTGGATCGAAGTAGGCAGGAAACTGAAACGATTGAAGCCGGATTTGGTAGTAGTGAGGTACTGGCTTCCTTTTATGGGTCCCTGCCTGGGTACCCTCCTTCGTATCACCCGAAAAAACCATCATACGAAAATAGA
>JAJXYG010000343.1:3411-4512 GCA_021780705.1 Bacteroidota bacterium | reverse complement strand
CGCTGCCTGCAGTCACATTCACAAATTTCTTCCCGCCTTCATTATGAAATAATTCAGGCTGGCCCCATTTATACAGCAATAAATCCGGGTAGCCGTCATTATCATAATCAGCCCATACGGCCCCCATGGATTCCCCGGTGCCTTCCTGATTAAGGTCAGCCAGCCCCAGTTGAGGGGCCACATTTTCGAATTTGCCATTATGGAGATTTCGGTAAAGTGCATTTTGACTTCCTGTACGGCTGTTAGTGAAATAGAGATCTTCCCATCCGTCCTTGTCATAGTCGACCACTGATACAGAAGCGCCCATCGAGGCAATCTGCGGGGCTATATTCTTCAACTTGGGGTCCAAGTCAGGGCTCTGGTGACGGAAGTCAATTCCCGCTTCCTGATTGACAGGTTCCAGATAGAAGCCGAATTTCTTCAGGGAATTTGCCTTCTGGCGCGCCTCACCCAGATGAAGAAGTTTCTTTTGATAGGGAATGGCAGTCCCGATGAGCAATCCGGCAAAAATCAGGACAGTAATGATTTTAGGTATTCTTTTTCTCCAATTCATAATTTGTGCAACGGAACTTTGGTTGAATAAAGGTAAAGCAATCTTTAACTGGTGCCCCAAAGGATGTGTAAATTACGGCAAGGTAAAAAATAAATCGGGCTTTCAGGCAGAGGGAAAACAGAATATCGTTAATTTCACCCCCTGAAATTGTGTATTGCTCACTGTAACAGCCAAGATGTCTACGAATCTAATTCCCCGGAAATCTCCCTTAATTACCTTATTTTTTTCCTTGTTTGTGGTGATCCTTTCCTTCCTAGGGTCGGGATGTGGAACCAAAACCAAGGACAAGGGTGGTGACACTGCAGGCAGTTCCAATCCCAAGGACCTGGCCTTGCTCTATCTTTCTCATAATCACCTGGATGAGGCAGTAGCGGCTTTCAAGCAGGCCATCAAAATGAAACCGGACGATATTTCCAGTTACATTGGGCTGACCCGGCTGTATCTGCTTCAAAAAAATTACGATGCGGCAGAACAACTCGACAAGGAGGGGCTCAAGGTGAAGCCCGCTACGATAGACCTGAAATTACTGCTGGCCGAAATCTATAATT
>JAJXYG010000343.1:0-3401 GCA_021780705.1 Bacteroidota bacterium | reverse complement strand
GATCTCAAAGCCACCAGCGAATTAAATGAAATTCTTTCCCTGGATCCCAAGAATCTCAATGCAATTTATAAGTTGTCGGAATTGGACACTTCTGTGGCAGGGAGAGACACCAGAAAAGGATATCTGCTCAAGGTCGTCGGGTTGGTTCCGGCCAATATTGTACCCCGGATTGAACTGGTGGAGTTGTTTGCTTCCCAGGGCAAGACGGATTCCACCCTGTATTACCTACAAAGTGTCAAAAAAATCGCTCCGGGCTTCTCCGGCGCTGCAGAAATCGCCTATGAAAAGGCCACCTCCCTGCTTGATGCAGGTAAACCTCTGGCTGCCCTGCCTTATATCCGGCATTTCCATGAACTCATGAGGATTACCCCCGAATATTCGACCGGAAAGGATGCCCTTGAAATCCCCGACATGCACGCAGGGTATTTTGATTTCGATACCAATATCGCGGTATCTGCATTTGATACCGTGCAGGGGGCAAGTGCCAGCCAAAGTCCCGCAATGACCGCGCCGCTTCGGTTTAAAGAAATTTCTGATATTCCGGGTGGAACCATTCCCAATAATGCAAAAGCCCAAAAGGCTGTGTTGGCAGTAGCCGATTATGATGCCCAGGGCAATATGTATATATATTCGAGTTATCTGACCCCCGGGGCTACCACCTCCACGTCCTTTCTGTCCGTGGTGCAGATGGGATCATTTAAGGCCTGTAAGGTAGATGGCGGCATCTCCCACAGTGGAGAGGATCTCTATGCCACCTTCGCAGATTATGACAATGATGGGTACCAGGACCTTTTTGTGGCTACCACAAACGGGATTCTGGTCTACAAGAACCGGGGAGATGGTACCTTCTCCAAGATCACCGATGATATTGGACTACGTAATGCCACCGGGGTCAACAAAATACTATTCGGGGACTTTGATCAGGACGGAGACCTTGATATGTATGTGTCCCGCAAGGGAGGCAACAAGTTTTTCCGTAATAATGGAGACGGCACCTTTACCGAGAATGAGGCTGCTATGGGCCTGGTGGGAGACATACAGGGTACCACTGACATGGATTTTGGGGATTGGGATGATGATGGAGACCTTGACATAGTGGGGTTGAGAGAAGACGGCACCATAGAGCTTCTGAACAACAACCGGCATGCAAAATTTACAGATATCAGCGCCCAGGTAGGGCTGAAGGATCCCAAATATACCGGTACGGCAGTGTGTTTTGGTGATTACGACAATGACGGAAGTCTCGATATATTACTTGCAGGGGGCCCTTCTGGAAAGTGCGAAATGTTTCATAACGAAGCAGGGCATTATGTAGTGGATGAAAAGGTGTCTGCGCAGTTGAGTAATGCCATGAAAGGGATCAGGGTCTATGACGTGGCATTTGTGGATTACGACAACGATGGGCAAAAAGATATTGTGGTGGCAGGGGTAAATGGAAATCCCGGCACTCCTGGAGTCAAATTATTTCATAATGACGGATCCAAAGGGTTCAGCGATGCCAGTGACCTGCTGCCCGAAGGTGACCTTCAGGCTTTCCAGGTAGCCATTGCCGATTATAATTTTGATGGGGACAGGGACTTGTTTTTTTGCGGCCCAAATGGGGTAAGGCTGGCCAGAAATGATGGAGGTAATTATAACAATTATGTCCAGATACAACTTACCGGACTTTCTTTTGGAAATAGCAAAAACAATCGCCTGGGGGTAGGAGCCCAAGTGGAACTGAAAGCCGGCGATTTGTATCAGATGCAGACCGTAAAGGGCCCCCTCACAGAATTTGGAGTAGGCTCCCGTACCAAACTGGATGCCTTAAGGATCATATGGCCTAACGGAGTGCCACAGACGATTATTGATCCTACGCGCAAACAAAGGGCCCTGGAAGAGGCGGAATTGAAAGGCTCCTGTCCGTTTTTGTTTGCCTGGAATGGAAAGAAATTCGAGTTTCTTAAAGACATGCTTTGGCGCAGTGCGCTGGGCATGCCGGTAGCCATCCACGGCAAGGACACTACCTATGCCTATTCCAATCCTTCCAAGGAATACCTGCTGATTCCGGGAGACCAACTGAAGCCCCGGAATGGACAGTATACCCTCAAGATCACCGAAGAATTATGGGAAGCAGTCTATTTTGACAAAGCGGCCCTGGTGGCAGTGGACCACCCCGATTCTGTAGATGCCTTTGCCGATGAGCGCTTTGTGGCACCACCTTATCCCGGGAAAAAAGTGTACCTGGTATCCCATCCCTATTTGCCGGTGTCAGCTACGGATGGTAATGGCAATGACCTCCTTCCCCGTATCAGCAAATATGATTTTAAATATGTATCCAATTTCCACCTGGGAAAATTTCAGGGGGTGGCAGCAAAGCATGACCTGATTTTGGACCTTGGAAAGAAAGCTGCCCGGACCGATAGCCTGTTTTTATTTATGAGGGGTTGGATTTTTCCTCCGGATGCCAGCATCAATACAGAACTGACGCAGTCCTCCCAATATAAAATTGAACCTCCTTCCCTCCAGGTAATCAATAAGGAAGGCAAGTGGCAGACTGTCATCAGTGACATCGGCTATCCGATGGGACGGGACAAGATGGTGGTGGTAAACCTCTCCGGAAAATTTCTGACCCCACATGACCGCAGGGTCAGGATTCGCACCAACATGCAGATTTATTGGGATCATATCTTCTTTTCACAAGGTAGTGTCAAAGCTCCTGTCCGTATGGAAGATTTGAAGATGACCAGTGCACAACTCAATTTCAGGGGATATTCCGCTTCTTACCACAAGGGAGGACCCTATGGTCCCCAATGGTTTGACTATTATCATGTCACCAAAGGGCAAAAATGGAGGGACCTGACTGGGTATTACACCCGGTATGGGGATGTGCTTCCGCTGTTGCAGAAGGCAGATGATGAATATATCATTGCCGACGGGGGTGATGAAGTCACAATAAATTTTGATGCCACTCACTTGCCGGCTCTGCCTAAAAACTGGAAACGTGACTTTCTGATTTATAGCGAAGGCTGGGTAAAGGATGGGGACTTAAATACCGCTTATGGGCAAACAGTGGCACCGCTGCCGTTTCATGCCATGCCTTCCTATCCTTACAGCAGCCGCTACTCCTATCCCCAGGATAAGGCCCATCAGTTGTATCAGCAGGAATATAATACCAGAAAAGTCAGTACCCGGGAATTCAAAAACGCGATCAGACTGGGCACTTTTGGAAATCCTGCCCAATAGGAGATAGGACCCGGTATCTCGTTACAAAAAGGCTATAAGATGGCCGCCGTGTGGCGGTACATATTCTTTAATGCCGGGTCCAGCAACCGGGCGATATTATAGGGTTGAATTTCCTGTCTCACCTTCGCAGTGAACCGGGCTACCTCCTCAGGATCCGGTTTCCCATTTTGAGTGAT
>JAJXYG010000089.1 GCA_021780705.1 Bacteroidota bacterium | reverse complement strand
CAGTATACTACCTATCTGTTGGGGGGCAGGGAAGACCGGGCATTATGCGAAAGGATCCGCTTGGAATCCGGGGGCAAAAAAGTGAAAGTGCTGGCCGGGGATTTGGGATTTCTGTCCAGCGTAGCCCTTATGCAAAAAGCCGCCATGAATTATTCCAATGATTCCGCACCGCTCCACTTTGCTTCCGCTACCGATGCACCCGTAACTGCCATTTTCTGCTCCACCATACCGGGCTTTGGATTTTATCCCCTTTCAACCAGATCCTTCATTGTAGAAACCCGGGAGCAATTGTCCTGCAGGCCCTGCTCACTCCATGGTATGAAAGCATGCCCTGAGCAGCATTTTAAGTGTGGGCGTACCATCCTTACCGAACAGTTACTTGAAACCTTACCCGCCACAAGTTGAACCACTACCCAGACGATATCGACCAGGCCATTAAGATCCTGACCCAGGGAGGAATCATCCTGTATCCGACCGATACCATTTGGGGAATCGGTTGCGACGCCACCCTGGAACCACCAGTGAAGCGCATATACCAATTGAAAAACAGGGAAGAAAAGAAATCCATGATCATCCTGGTTCCTTCGGTAGCAGCTATCGATAATTATGTGGATCATCCCTCCCCGAAATTAATTGACTATCTCACAGGGCAGGAGTACCCCACGACTGCCATTTTCCCGGCAGCCAAAAATCTGGCTGGCGGATTGATCAATGAAGATGGCAGTATTGCCATCCGGGTGGTACGGGAGCCATTTTGTGTGGCGCTGTTACAAGTACTCCGCAAACCACTTGTTTCCACGTCGGCCAATGTCTCCGGACACCCCTCTCCCTCCAATTTTCAAGAGGTGGAGGAACCGATCCGCAAAGGGGTGGATTATGTAGTGAAATACCGCCAGGACGATACCCGGAAGGCGCAACCTTCTCACATTGTCAAAATCAATGAGGATGGCGAGCTTTTCAGGATCCGGTAATCGCTATAGTACGATTCCAATTCCTAGTTCGTATGCCCTAAGTTTCCAGGTGTCCGCCTTGCCAATAGTGGCCATATCGGTCTGGCCTCCGACCACCCTTCCATATAATTTGAGCCGGAACAGGGATACCTGCACCCCTCCCACCAGGGAGAAATTGCCTGATTTAAAGGCATCCTTCCCGTTTTGCAGGAGGCTCTTATTCTGGTCAATCAGGATCCCATACTGCGGACCGGCCTGAAGGGCGATCATTTTATCCAGGTTATAGGTGAGAAAAATAGGCATATTCAAATACCCCAGCTGGATATGGTTGACATAATTGAAAGCGTAGACATTACTGAAATTATCGCTGGTGTCGACATTCACCTGGCTGAAGAATACTTCAGGCTGGATGGCAAACTTCTTCCCGAGCCCAATTTTGGCAAAGGCACCCACGTCATATCCCAGGGTGAATTTATCCTTAAAGGAAATCCCGGTGATTTTTCCCAAGGTTGCGCCACCTTTTACCCCGAATTGAAAGGTTTGGCTGAAAGCCGCGGGGCTGAGGAAGATTACTAGGGAAACGATCAAAAGCTTAATTTTCATAATGTTTGGTTTTAAGATTAAAAGTTTTCAATTAGTGTGCCAGCGATACCTATTAAAATGTTATTCCTGTATAACCGTATAGATTTCAATTCAAAAGGAATGGTTGGTTAAATGGTAAACAGGTCAAATATACTTCGGGGAGGCAAGGCAGGAAAAAAGGCTCCCCTTTCAGCCACGGGACAAGAGGGACTGCAACCTCCCCAAAACCTATCCACCCCGGGACGCCCGGGTTGAACCCAATCCCATCGAAAATGAATCCACTTGAGGGACTGGTAAGTGATCCCTGAAAGATATCCGGATAAGAGATTGGGATTATTTCTGGAGGCTGCCATAGAATTTAATTATTATTGAGCTAACCTGGTTCGGGCCAGGGAACTGCACAACCAAATTCTTTTTTCGACCCGGACGAAAAGGAAAGGTTTAACCGGAATTTGAAAGATTCCGGATATTCCAGGCTTCCAGGGAGGGCTGCCAATACGCTATCTGTCGGTTGAATACCCTACCTTTGCCCGTCAATCAAAAGAAAATCCCGAAAATGAATGCATTTGAAAGCCTTGGACTCCAGGAAAACCTGGTAAAGGCTGTGAGCGACCTAGGTTTTGAAAATCCCACCCCTATACAATTAAAAGCCATTCCGGTGCTGCTATCCGGCACCAAAGATTTTGTCGGTCTTGCCCAGACCGGTACAGGTAAAACGGCTGCCTTTGGGCTCCCTTTATTACAATTGGTGGAACCGGAAAACCGGTACCCACAGGCACTGATCGTATGCCCCACCCGGGAACTCTGCCTGCAAATATGCAATGACCTTGTTGAATTCAAAAAATACGCGCGCAACATCCAGGCTGAGCCTGTATACGGTGGGGCATCCATCGTCATGCAAATGCGGGCATTGAAAAAAGGGGTGCACATTGTAGTGGCTACCCCCGGCCGCCTGATCGACATGATCGAGCGAAAGGCCATTGACCTTCAAAAGGTGAAATACGTCGTATTGGATGAAGCCGATGAAATGCTGAACATGGGGTTCAGGGATGACATTGATTTTGTATTGAAAAATACCCTTAACCGCGAGAGTATCTGGCTTTTCAGTGCCACCATGCCTCCCACGGTTCGGGCCATCGCCCAAAATTATATGGATCACCCCAAGGAGGTGACAGTGGGGCAGAAAAATACGGCCAACGTAAACATAGACCATCAGTATTTTATCACCCAGGCCCACGCCAAGTTCGAGACCCTGAAACGCCTGATCGATTTCAACCCGGGGATGTACGGAATTATCTTCACCAGAACCAAGGTGGACGCACAGGATATTACCGAAAAGCTGGTCAAGGAAGGTTATACCATAGAAGCCCTTCACGGAGACCTGACCCAGCAACAGCGTGACAGGGTCATGCAGCGGTTCAGGGAAAAAAGCATCGAATTGCTGATCGCTACCGATGTCGCGGCCCGGGGGATTGATGTAGAGGGGATTACCCATGTCATCAACTATGAACTTCCCGATGACATGGAGGTATATACCCACCGCAGCGGCCGGACAGCCAGGGCCGGGAAAAGCGGGATCTGTATTTCCATATGTCACAGCAGGGAAACCTACAAGATCCGGCAACTGGAAAAAATGCTGAATGTGTCCTTCCACCGCCTTGATATTCCAGGTGGTAAGGAGGTCTGCCGCAGGCAGTTCTTTCATTTTATGGACAAGCTGAAAAGTGCGGAGTTTTCCCATGGAGATTATGAAACCTACCTTCCGGACCTGGAAGAAAAGTTTGCCGATGTGAGCAAGGAGGAAGTCCTTAAGCGCATTGCAGCATTGGAATTCAATCACCTGCTCAAGTATTACGAAAATGCCGATGACCTTAATGTCAGATTTGACAGAAGGGAACATCGCCATGATCAGGGATCCCAAAGGGATGCATCCAGAAGGGCAGACCATTCTTCATTCCGCAGTGATAACGGATACAGCAAACTCTTTATCAATTTAGGTACCAAGGACGGGTTTTATAAAGCGAGTTTTCTTCAATTCATCCTGGATGAAAGCAATCTGAAAAAGGAAGTGCTGGGAAAAATTGACCTGCGTGAAATGAATTCCTGGGTTGAAGTGGACCGGTCGGCAGCCCAAAAGATGATCAAGAGCCTGGACGGGACCACCCATAATGGAAGACAGATTCGCATGAACGAAGCGGATGGACCTTCCAAAAGACCTTATGAAAAAAGGAAAAAAACCTATTCCTCAAATCGTTGATTTTCGCTAATTTGTCAGGGCGGTTCACCCAAAAAGAGGAGTTTACCCGCACCCCCACTTGATGAAAAAGGTACTTCTTCCTGGCTTTTTTCTGTGCGTCCTGGTTTTAAAAGGGATTACTTCCTTCGCCCAGCCAGGTGCTGATTCAGTATTATTTTTTATGAGGCAGCATCCGCAACTGTCGTCACTTTGTCTCAGCCGCAATGACACCCTGATTGCCCAATGGCACCCGGGCAGCTCATGCCACTAGCCAGCACCGTAAAAATCCTCATCGCCATTGAATTTGCCAAACAGGCATCTCATCACCTCATCAATGAAGATACACGGGTTCCATTAATTGATCCTGCAAAATATTACATCCCCTTCACGAACGGCAATGCCCACCCAAAGTGGGTTTTGTATAAAAAAAAAGCAGGCCATATTGTGAACGACAGCATCAGATTGATTGACATTGGCCGGGGAATGATTCTGTTTAGCAGCAATGCCAATGGCGAGTACCTGATGGACCTGTTGGGGCTCAGCGATATCAACAGCAACCTGCACCTGCTCCACCTCAGCCCTCATACCCCCCTTTACTACTTTTCCTCCGCACTTTTTTTTTACCAAAATCCCAAAAAGGTCGGTGAAGACAGGATAGCGGAGGCCATCAGGTCTATGAGCCCTGCGGATTATATGAGGGCTGCAAACCTGATCCACCTGGAAGTGAACGACCACGTTCAAAGAACGTGGCATCGTAGGAATCAG
>JAJXYG010000072.1 GCA_021780705.1 Bacteroidota bacterium | reverse complement strand
TATTTGTCCGTGTTTCTGCGTGTAGCCCGTTTCGGGAGTACACCGGTCATATCCACCAGGAATAAAAAATAAATGGATTTTGTGGCAGAAAAACCACCTGCCTCCTGTCCAAACCTTCCAAAATACTCGCAATATCCGTTATCTTCGCCCCGCAATTAAATCCTCACAAAATGCTCCCAAAATACCACCGAATCCTGCTCAAACTTTCCGGCGAATCCCTGATGGGCAACCACAGTTTCGGACTGGATCCGGCTATTATAGCCCAATATGCCCAGGACATCCGGCAAATAACCGAACTGGGGGTTCAGGTAGCCATCGTCATAGGCGGGGGTAATATTTACCGGGGAATGAATGAGGCGGAAACCGGAATTGAAAGGGCCCAGGGGGATTATATGGGTATGCTCGCTACGGTCATCAATGGCATGGCCCTTCAAAGTGGGCTGGAAAGAGCGGGCGTATTTACCCGGCTGCAAAGTGCCATAAAAATGGAGCAGATTGCGGAACCCTATATACGCAGAAGAGCCATACGCCACCTGGAAAAAGGCAGGGTGGTAATCTTTGGCGCAGGCACCGGCAACCCCTACTTCACCACCGATACGGCCGGTTCCCTCAGAGCCATTGAAATCAAGGCAGACGTCATCCTGAAGGGCACCCGTGTCAGCGGAATCTATTCGGCCGACCCGGAAAAGGACCCTGCTGCAAAAAAATTTGATACCATCACCTTCTCGGAGTGCATTTCACAGAACCTCCGGGTCATGGATATGACCGCCTTCACCCTGTGCATGGAAAACAAATTGCCCATCATTGTTTTTGACATGAATACCCCGGGTACGCTGCTTCGAGTAGTAACCGGTGAAAAAGTCGGGACTTTGGTTTCTGGATAATTTTTTCTTAAATTACACCCGATTTTCCCGCTATGCCAAATCGGTGCGGATAAAATTGACTATCAATACCTTTGAAGCCCTCCTGGATGTAATCCCCTCTGGTTATTTTTTTGTTATCTGAATTTGTCGTTCAAATAAATCAGCGATTATGTGGATATGGTGGATAATATCCCTCATCATTCTTATTGCCTGCATGGTCTTCACCTACCGCATGATCGTGACCTCCTATGAATTCCTGCCATCAGACAAAAGATCCCTCAGGGACTTTTACAAATTGCCGGCACCACCAGACAGCCACTCCGTGCGTCCGGAGTCCATCCGGACCCTGAAGAACCGGGTACAGGACTTTGAAGACCATTCCGACCTTTATGAAATTCAGATTCACAAGCTCCAGCAGCGCATTAAAGCCCTGGAGGAAAAAGATGTTGAAGTCCTTCAACCCCGAAGCAAACCCGCCACTCCCAAACATATTGAAGAAGACTGGAAAGAGCTTTTCTACGAGGAAAATGAAAAAAAAGAAAAGCTTGAAAATGAATTGGATGAAACCAGACAAATCCTGGAAGAGACCGAGAAGAAACTGGAAGAAGCCAAGGAAGCACTTTATGACAGCCGAAAGAAAGAATCCGCCCACGAGGGCTCTGACGCCTTTAGTGAGATTGAGCTGTTACATGAAGAACTCCAGCATACCCGGATGATGCTCTCGCAAACCGAGCAACGACTGCAGGAGACACAGGTGCAACTGGAGACTGCCAGGCAGAAGGAGGCAATAGTGGGAGACCCTGAAGACAAACGAGTCATATCCCAGTTGGAAAATGAACTCTATCAGACCAGGCAAATACTCAGGGTAACCGAAAAGCAGATGGAGGAAACCCGGGATGCCCTGGAGGCCGCCCGTAAAATAGAAAGAATCCAGGGAGACCCCGCCGATAAGAAAGCCATTACCCGGCTGGAAATTGAACTGGAACAGACCACCCATCAGCTCAAGGATACCAAAACCCACCTTGAAGAAACCCGGCAGGCCCTAGAAATGGCTCAAAAAGTGGAAGTAATCCAGGGAGACCCTGCCGACAAGGAAGCCATTAAAAGACTGGAAAAGCATTTGAATGAAGCCAATGACGGACTGAAGGAACTCACTATGAAACTCAGTCTGTCGGATATCCGGCTGCATGAAACCCAGGCGGCCCTTCAGGAGGCGAAAAAAGTGGAAGTGATCCGGGGAGATCCCGCTGACAAGGAAGCCATTCAGAGACTGGAAAAGCAGTTGGACGAGTCCAGGGAGGCCATGGAGGCACTCTCCATAAAACTTGACCAGTCAGATATGCAGTTGGCGGAAACCCGTCAGGCTCTTGAAGTGGCTCAAAAAGTGGAAGTAATCCATGGAGATCCCGCCGATAAGCAGGCCATTACGCAGCTGGAAAAGGAACTCAGCCAGGCCAATGAAACCCTGAAGGAACTGTCGCTGAAACTCAGCCTTTCTGACATCCAGCTAAGAGAGACCCGTGAAGCCCTGTATGTCGCCCAAAAAGTGGAAGTACCCCGGAGAGATCCCGCCGATACACAAACCATCGAAAAGCTGGAAAAAGAGCTGTCCGAGTCTAAGGAAAGCCATGAAGACCTCAGCTTAAAACTGAGCCTGACGCAAATCCAGCTGAGACAAACCCGGGAAGCGCTTGAGGAGGCCAGGAAGGAGGCCCCATTCCAGGGACAGGCCACTGATTCACAAGCAATGGCAAAGATGGAAAATGAACTCAGTGACCTCCGGGCCGAACTCAAGGAACTCCTTATGAAACACAGCCTTTCAGAAATCCAGCTCAAGGAGGCCCGCGCTGCCCTTGAGGTCGCCCGGAAGGTAGAAGTGATTCGCGGGGATCCTGCCGATAAAAAGATTATTGCCCAGCTGGAAAACGAACTTCATCAGACCCGGGAAAGCCTCCGGGAAACAGAAATCAAACTGGGAGAAACCCGGGAGGCGCTCGACGAGGCCCAGGGAGTGGAAGTGATCCAGGGAGATCCTGCTGACAAACGTACGATCGCCATCCTGGAAAAGCAGGCAGAGTCCCTTCGTCAACAAATGAGTGCCTCCCTGGAAAGAGAAAGGGAACTGGAACAGTTGCTGATGTCCGAAGTAACGATAAGAGAAAAATATTCCGTGTTGAAAGAAGAATACGACCAGCTGAAAATCCAGCATGAGGAACTCAAGGGAAGCATGGACAATCTAGATTCCAAGGACCAGGAAATTGAAAGACAAAATGTGCTGCTGCGCAGCCTGGAAGCAAAGCTCGCCGCTTCGGAAGAAGAACGTGTACGGCTCAAGGCCAGCCTGCTTCGGATCATTGAGTCCAAGTGACCTGGCGCAGCCAAATACTGCGGGGTGGCATTACCGTATGATGAGCAACCCGTACCCAAAGGCGTACCTTAGGAAAAAAAACCTTCATGAAAATTTTTCCCATTCACAAGCAAAGAGTCCTGGTATTTTTGGCCGCCATCTGCGGGGCAGGAACCCTCTTTTTGCCCTGGATCAGGATATCGCTCTTTGGGTTTAGCAAGGTAGAAAACGGGCTGCACGGTATCGGGATCCTGGTGTTTTCCCTGTTGGTAGTTACCGGATTGCTGGCCCTGGTGGGTGACAAAAGCCGGCCCATGGATCCGCTGATCGGCGGGATTAACCAGGTATCCGCCTCCGGAGCCCTGGCAGGCATCCTCATCTTTTTCTATAAAGCAGGTAGCTCGGTGGTGGGTCTTTCTGAAATCCGGTATGGAATCTACCTCGGCGGGCTTGCCGCCCTGACAGCCCTGCTCGCTTCGGTTTTACTGAGAAGGAAAGGGACAAAGCCCCCTGCCCGACCCCATTAATTTTCCTGGTAACCCAAGGGTGATGGATTCCGATTTAGTAATTTTGGGATCATTTGGATCACCAGACAACTAATATATGCCCACCCTAAACGATTTTGAACAGCTTCGGAAGGATTACCGCCTGCAATCACTCCTGGAAAAAGATGTAAAAGAAGACCCCCTGCAGCAATTTCGCAAGTGGTGGCAGGAATCTCTTGACAGTAAAATTGAAGAGCCCAATGCGATGACCCTGGCCACCGCCACCCCGGAAGGCAAGCCTTCTGCCCGGATTGTGCTGCTCAAAGAAATCAGTGATCGGGGCCTGGTATTTTTTACCAATTACGAAAGCCATAAGGGTAGTCAGATCCGGGAAAACCCCTTCGGCGCCCTGGTCTTTTTCTGGAAGGAACTCGAACGCCAGGTCAGAATTGAAGGAAAGATCGAAAAGGTATCTGATCGCGAAAGCGACGCCTATTTTTCAACCCGGCCACTGGAAAGCAGGATTGGGGCATGGAGTTCTCCCCAAAGCCAGGTGCTCCCTTCCAGAGCCCAACTTGATCAGAAGGTGGAGGAATACACCCGGAAGTTTTCATCCGGGGTCATACCCAGACCCCCGCAATGGGGAGGTTACCTGCTCGTTCCCGAGTTGGTCGAATTCTGGCAGGGCAGGCCCGGTCGTCTGCACGACCGCCTGCAATACCGGTTTGAAAGGGAGGGAAAATGGAAGATCGAGCGCCTGGCGCCCTAGGTCCTATTTTCCGGAAGCAGCAGGTGCCGGCTTATTGCCCTTTTTTGACGGACGGGTCTTCCCATAGGAACCCT
>JAJXYG010000389.1 GCA_021780705.1 Bacteroidota bacterium | reverse complement strand
GGACGACGCCAGGTCGCATTCAAAACCTATGTTCCGGTTATACTGGGAATAGACGGGATGGGTAGAATCCTTGCCGGGTGCATAATGTACGGATTGCTTGTTGACAAACAGGAAATTGATATTGGAACGGGAAAATAGGGAACGCTGAAGGGCTACCACCCCAAAATTCTGTTGGGGCAGTCCGAGCGAATCCACGCTGGAGGTCTGCATGTCCATGACCGTAACCCGCCAGTTCTTATTGAGTTTGCCACTTAATCTTCCTCCATATTCAATAGGGACGCCCAACCCGATCCTTCTTGAGAAGAAGGGACGAATATCGGCATATCCGAAATTATTGATCTGGTCCCCATTTTCCAGGAAGAACTGCCTTCGTTCCGGAAAAAATAACTCGTACCGGTCCAGGTTGGTAACCTGCTGGTCTACCTCGACCTGGGAAAAATCAGGGTTCACGGTAAGGTCCAGGTTCAGTGAGGAGGTAATCCCGACCTTGGCATTGATGCCCACTGAATGGCGGAAGACCGGATTGGAGCTGGGAACCAGGTCCCTGGTCCGACCCGTGAGCAAATAGGGGATCAGAGAAATGTTGGCCTTCGGAGCAGGAGGGGGATTGTCCCACACCAGGGTGCCGGTATAGGCGAGCGCTGCTGTCGGAAATTGCCTGGGTACTGGTGCCCAACTGGATTTTTCGGTGGATCTCAGGTCGTTGCGACTGAAATTAATTCCCCATTCCTTCACCCCTTTCTTGAAGCGCATGGTAGAAAAGGGGATGGCCATTTCCAGAACCCACTTGTCGGGATAATGCTTTACGGCGGATCTCCATTTGTTATCCCAATTCAGATCCACCGATCCGCCCTGGTACATGAGTCCGTCCCACTGGGCCCCGTCGGCATTGGTACCAAAGGCAAAGCCATTGGTCTGGTCATCAAAGGGGTCTATAAAAACAATAAAATTGTCGTTTTTCAAAAAATTGAAATCCCTCGCCAGGGATTCTACCATGTCGTCCTGGGGGTGGGTGTCATGGCAGATAGCCAGCAGGTACAGGTTGTTTTTGTCATAGGTCATGTAGACGTCCGTCTTGACCTTGGCATAGCTCGTATCCATAGGGAGCACCATGTAAAAATTACCCGCATCCTGACAGGTTTTCCAGATCGGTTCATCAGGAACCCCGTCAATTTTGATGTGCTGGTTCGTCTCGAAAATATGGTATTGGTAGGCAGCATTCTTTTTTTGTCCGTACCCGGCAAGGGTGAAAAAAAAGAATAATCCAATCAAGGTTGATTTCATGAGCAGTTTTGAGTGTTAATACAGGCAATCACAGGTTATCAAACAACCGGAATACCTTTTATTTTTTCAATGGCCTTTCTATTACCCGGGTTCCGGAATTTCCTGCCAGAATGGCCCTGTGGGCCAAATTATCAAACAGGGAGGTCTCTATTACACCAGTTAGAGACTTTAAGGTTGCCTGCAGTTCAGACAAAATGGGCCACTCATGGAACCATACCTCCAACAGGTAATTTCCATTTTCAGTGATTACCGGTCCTTCTTTTTCTTTTCCAAATCGTAACTCAAGTCTGGATTGAGGATACAGCTTCCGGACCCTTTCACTTACTGATTTGAAGGCCTCCGGAATCACGTCCAGAACTACCGGATATTTTCCGTCGAATCGCTCCACCCATTTGTTTTCATCCCCAATGAGAATGAATTCCCTGGCCATTTTGGCCAGGATCTTTTCCCGGGTATGGATTCCCCCGCCGCTTTTTAGGGCATTTAAATCCTTGTCCACCTGGTCACAACCGTCAATATAAATATCGGTCGATGAAACTGCATTAATCGGAATCACGATGAGATCAGATTTCCTCAATAACTCGAAGGTTTGATAGGAAGAGGTCAGGAAGAGCATGGGCAAATCCCTACCTTGCTCCTTTATGATATCCACCAGGTGACTAATCGTGGAGCCTGCTCCCAAACCCACCATTCTGCAATCTTTTAAATAGGGAAAGGCCCTTTCTGCGGCCTGTTTTTTAAAATCTGACAATCAATCGTAATTGAAGGGGTTCACAATCGGGATAAAACTACAGAAATATTGGATAAAATAATTACACAAGATTTCTTTTAATGTAGCTATAGCTCTCCTGAATACTTATAAAGGGGGAACCGGGACAATTGTCCTGTTCCACGAAGAAATATTTCAATCCTGCTTCCTTTTTATGCCGGAAAATTTCCTTGAAATCAATGATTCCGGTTCCCACTGCGGCAAAACCCTCTTCAGGTGTCCTGTCCATGTCTTTTACATGCCACAAAGGAAACCTGCCCGGGTGGGCCTGGAATAGGGAAATCGGATTCTGGCGGGCTTTGGTCACCCAATAAATATCCATTTCCATTTTGACTAGATCCTTATCGGAGCCAAGCAGGATGTCGTAAGGATACTTGCCGTCCTGCTTGATGAATTCAAAATTATGGTTGTGATAGCATAGTTGAATCCCTGACTTTTTGCACCTTTCTCCTGCAATATTCAACTGGTCGGCTACATATTTATAGTGGTCCAGGCTTCCCCTTTCACTGGGGGTCAAAAAGGCGCACACCATATATTTTAAACCAAGAGTGGCTGCATCGTCTACCACCCTGTCCCAATCATGCAAAATCGTGCCCTGAACTATTTTATCTCCTTCCTGCTGTTCACCCAGCCTGTAATGACTGCTTTGCATCTTCAATCCATTATTATTGAGGACAGCCTTGAAATCCTTGGGGCTCATCCCGTAAAATTTTTCAGTTCCTGTATAGGTGGCCCCTTCTACGGAGTTGTAGCCTATGGCAGCCACCTTTGCCAGGGTCCCAATAGGATCTGAGGCCATCGCATCCCGCACCGTATATAGCTGAAGGCCAATGGTGGGTTTACCGGGTTTAAACAATTGCTTCGGGGTAAGAAAAATACCTGAGGAAAGGAGGGTAGTGTTTCTCAGGAAGGTGCGTCTGTCAGAGGTCATATTGATTTATTTGATTGGTGTGATGAGTTACATTTTTGTTAGGATTCAAAATTTCAGATGGTTCCATTTTTTAATTCTTGTATGGCATAATGGGCTGCCCTGGCCGTCATTGCCATGAAGGTCAGAGACGGGTTTTGGGTAGAGGTAGAAGTCATGCAGGCGCCGTCCGTGACAAAGACATTGGGGCAATGGTGAAACTGGTTCCATTTATTAAGCAGGGAGGTCTTTGGGTCCTTACCCATTCTGGCCCCACCCATGTGATGGATGTCCAGACCGGGTGCCTGCTTCGAATCCGAAGTCTTAATTTCGGAGAACCCGGCTTTCGAATACATCTCAGACATCTGTTCGAAAAAGTCGGCGAGCATTTTTTCTTCATTATCCGTATAATCAATTGAAATCCTTAAAAGAGGGATCCCCCAGTCGTCTTTCTTTTCCGGATCCAGGCTAAGGTGGTTGGTTTCTCTCGGTATGGTTTCTCCCATCATCTGGGAACCCACATACCAGGGACCCAGTTGCGGAGCCATCAGATGACCTTTCAAGTCCTCTCCAAAACCCTCATGGGAGGAAAAGTGCCCTCTGCCCGAACCGAAGGTCAGGGCATAACCCCTCAGAAAATCCGTTTCCTGTTTATACAGATTTCTGAAGCGTGGCATATAAGCGGCGGTGGGTCTTCGGCCTCCTGCAGTGGTCCGGTCTTTGAATCCGTCATAAGTGGCCGAAATCCTTCCCCTGTAATTGTGGAAGGCTACGAATTTTCCCAGCAACCCGTTGTCATTTCCCAAACCATTGGGAAACCTCCTTGATTTGGAATTCAGCAGGATCAAATTGGAATTGAAAGCGCCCGCATTGACAAAAATTACCGGTGCATAATATTCTATGGATTCTTTGGTATTTGCATCGATGACAAGTACCCCTACGGCCTTTCCTTTTTGATCGTCATAAATGACAGAATGCACTACTGAAAAGGGCCTCAGCGTCATGTTCCCGGTCTTTTCTGCCCAGGGAACAGTGGTGGAATTAGAATTGAAATATCCTCCAAAGGGGCAACCCCTCTGGCAGAGGCTCCTGTTTTGGCATTGGCTTCTGCCCTGCTCGAGATGGATGGGCTTGGGATCGGTGAGATGTGCGCAGCGTCCATAGATCACATTTCGGTCCTTATAATTTTTGCTCACAAAGTCCTTAAAATAATTTTCCACACAGGTCAGTTCCAGCGGGGGCAGAAATTCCCCATCCGGAAGATTGGGTAGGCCGTCTTTATTACCGGAAATCCCGGCAAATTTTTCTACATAACTATACCAGGGTGCAAGATCCTTATAACGGATTGGCCAATCCACGGCAAAACCATCCCGGGCCGGTCCTTCAAAATCCAGATCGCTCCACCTGTAACTATGCCGACCCCATAAAACAGAACGGCCACCCATGCGGTAACTGCGCCACCAGGTAAATGGTTTTACTTCTGTATAAGGTGCATCTTTTTCATTCGCCCATGCATCCATCACACGCTCATTGGCAGCCCAACCCCGGTGAATAACAGGATAATCTTGTTTCTTTTCCTGCGTTGT
>JAJXYG010000103.1 GCA_021780705.1 Bacteroidota bacterium | reverse complement strand
AAAAACAATCCCGGCGGTTGCGCCAGCATCCCAAAATACCCCGGTTCTGTATGCAGAAACAGATACAGTTCCTGCATTTTACCAAAATAAAAAAATCAAACAGATTTCTACCCTGGGCAGAAAACCTGAAGTAAGGGTGACTTTCGAGGATGGTTCAGAAGATACCCTGTCCCTGGAGCAGGCGAAAAAGGATGGCCTTTTGCCACCGCCACCTCCGCCTCCTGCTGCGCCCCTTCCTCCTCCTCCGCCGCCTGCCACGCCAGGACCACCGCCTCCTCCACCGGCACAACCCGATATCTCAAAGGCTCATCCTCTGATATTCATTGACGGGAAGGAGTCCTCTAATGGGGTCTTTAAATCAGTGAACCCCAATGCCATCGAGCAAATTAAAGTATTAAAAAACGAGAAAGCAACCCAGTTATACGGGGAAAAGGCAAAAAACGGTGTGGTACTCATCACCCTTAAAAAGAACTGGTCTCCCTCCAATAAAAACCAGGATATCCGGTCCGCGCCGGCCCCGCTTTACCTGCTGGATGGACAAGAGACTTCCGGTGAAGTCGTAAAAAGCATTTCCCAAAACAGAATTGCTTCGGTCAACGTACTGAAAGGAAGCCAGGCCACGGCCAAATATGGTGACAAAGGGAAAAATGGAGTAGTGGAAGTTTCACTAAAACCCTCTGTTGAGGACCAGACTGAGGAAGATCCCGACAAAGTATTCCTCAAGGAAGAAAATCCGCCGGAATTTCCCGGAGGCACTTCTTCCTGGATTAAATTCATTCAAACCCGCATCATGGCCAAGATGGATTCCTTTTCAAATAAGGACTACGGCACCTGCCTGGTGAGGTTTATAGTCAATACCGATGGAAGTGTCAGCCAGGTGGAAGCTACTACCATGCGGGGCACCCTGCTGGCTTCTACCGTGGTGGATGCCATAAAAAACGGACCCAAATGGATCCCAGCTACCCAAAACGGACACGTGGTCGTAGCCTATAAAATCCAACCCGTAACGCTTTCTAACCCTGAAAAATAAGGATCTGCATTCTTGCCGAGCGTCAGGAGACAGGAGCTTGTTTGAAATAGCCTGGATCAAAATTGGAGGTGGAAGCCAAAGTGTGGAAGGTAGGAATCAAAATCTTAGAACGTGAGTGATCCGTTAGGGGTTTTAATGACGAGGCCTCTTTTTTCACTTTCTTCAACCCTTCCGATTACCTGGGCTTCTATATTGAACTGGTGGGCTTCACGGACAATGACCGGAGCAAAATCCGGATCGCAGTATATTTCCATACGGCATCCCATGTTGAAAACCTGGTACATCTCCCGGTCATCGGCATGACTGGCTTCCTGAATTTTCTTGAATATTGTCGGCGGCTCAAATAAGTGATCCTTGATCAGGTTTACCCCGTAAGGAACATATTTGAGGCATTTGGTCTGGCCTCCGCCGCTGCAATGAATAAGCCCGTTGAGGTGCTCAAAGTGATCCTCCAATAGTTTTTTCATCAGCGGTGCGTAAGTGCGGGTGGGTGAAAGAATTTCCGGAATGTCTTTTATCCGGTGCTTTCCTAAATAGACCACCTCCTGTGATAGCGCAGGATCATAGCTTTCCCTAAATTGATCGGCATAATAATGCTCCAGGATGTCATGTCGGGCTGAAGTAAGCCCGTTGCTTCCAATTCCGCTGTTATAGGTACTTTCATAGCTGGCCTGACCATAGGAAGCAAGTCCGACAATGACATTTCCTGCCTTTATCTTTTCATTGGTAATAATTCTGGATTTTGGCCATCTGGCTGTCAGGGTACCATTGACAGCAATGGTTCTGACCACATCACCCACATCTGCGGTTTCCCCTCCCAAATAATGGATATGCACCCCATAGGAACTCATTTGGTCAAAAAATTCCTGGGATCCGTCCACAATATTTTTAAGCACTTCTGCTGGAATCAGGTTTTTATTCCGGTCAATGGTAGAATTAAAAAGAAGCTGGTCATAGATGCCCACGCAGAGCAAATCATCTAGATTCATGACGATAGCGTCCTGTGCAATTCCTCTCCAAACAGTGGCATCTCCCGTTTCCTTCCAGTAGAGATAGGCTAAAATGCCCTTGGTCCCTGCGCCATCGGCGTGCATCACGTTGATAAAATCCTTGTCCCCGTTAAGAAAATCTGGATACACCTTGCAAAATGCCCTGGGGAATAAGCCCTGGTCGAGATTGCTGACAGCTGCATGAACTTCCTCCTTTTGGGCTGAAACCCCTCGTCTTGAATAAAGAGACATTTGGCTAATTTGGTGGCTGCAAAAATATAAAATATCACTCAGCTATTTTACCCGGGTGGTAACATAGGATAAATATTTTAGTTTTGCTCTCCCGAATGCGTGTTCATAGCGATATACATAATTTGCCCCTCTTCCACAATGCCGTGGTGACCATAGGCACCTTTGACGGGGTTCATACCGGGCACCGCCAAATTATTTCCCAACTTAAACAGGAAGCATTCCACATCCAGGGGGAGACAGTCATCATTACTTTTCACCCGCATCCCCGAATGGTCCTGCATGCTTTACGGGGTAAATCTGATTCGATCCAATTACTCAATACCCTTCCGGAAAAAATTGAACTTCTGGGTAAACAAGGTATAGACCACCTCGTGGTGGTTCCCTTCAATGAGGATTTTGCCCTTCTTTCTGCAGAAGCCTATATTAAGGATTTCCTGGTGAAAAGATTTCACCCGCGGACTATTATAATAGGGTATGACCACCGCTTTGGCAAAAACCGGGAGGGAGACTACCAGCTCATGGAATCCTACGGGAAAGCCTTAGGATACCAGGTGAAGGAAATTCCTCAATATATCCTGAACCATGTGGCCATCAGTTCCACCACAATTCGAAAAGCGCTGGGCAATGGAGATATCAGTGCCGCCAATGAATATCTGGGATATCCGTATTTTATGGAGGGAAAGGTGGTGGAGGGAAACCGTATGGGTAGAACTATCGGGTTTCCTACGGCCAACCTCGAAATTGCCAATCCCCATAAACTGGTTCCTTCCATGGGGGTATATGCCATTCAGGTTTCCATGGAAGGATATCCCGGTACAGGCAAAGAAAAAAGTCCTGATTTTAGCCAGGGACCGATAGTAAAGGGGATGCTCAATATCGGCACCCGGCCCACCGTCGGAGGATCAAAGATGACCATTGAAGCAAATTTGTTTGATTACGAAGGGGATCTTTATGGGAAAAGCTTACGGGTTTATTTCCGAAAATACCTCAGGGAGGAAAGGAAATTTGAAAACCTGGAAAAACTGAAATCCCAGCTAAACCAGGACAGAAGCCTTGCAAAGGAAATTCTTGGCTCCTACCTGTCATCGGAGGATCCTCTGATGATCTTATAAATCAATTCCTTCATCAGGGAGCTCCCCGAATTGTCAAATTGATGTATACCCACGCTTTTCAGGTTGTAGGTATGCAATAACAGGATAACCTTTTCGGCCTCCGCAAAGGAATAATTCATCATCATATCGAGGGCTTGCTGCACCAGAAAGGGGTTATTGTAGAACACTGCCCTTAAAGACCGGTCGTTTTTCTCAGGCATCTGATACACCTGAAGAAGCTTGGCAAAATAATTATATAAGGAGGGCAGGACCAGTTGGATGGGAGCTGCTTTGGGGTTGGCATCAAAATACTGTACAATTCTCATAGCCTTGGCCAGATCCTTCTTACTGATGGCATGCTGCAGTTCAAAAACATTATGCTCCTTGCTTACTCCTATATATTTTTCGATATCATCCTCGGTAATTTCCCTGGCCTGTCCCAGGTTGATGGAAAGCTTTTCAATTTCATTTGCCATCCGGGTCAGGTCATTTCCTACATGATCCACCAAAAGGGTTAACGCCCTGGGGCCAATCTGAAAGCCCTTTGACTGGACATATCCATTTGTCCATCCCGGCAATTGATTGTCATAAATCCTTTTGGAGGTGAAGACTTCCCCATATTTCTTGATGAGTTTGGAAAGACGGGTTCTGCCATCCAGAGTTTTACCTTTATAGGAAACCACCAGTATGGTGGAGTTCAGTGGTTTTTCAATATAATTCTCCAGCTTCTCGATATCTCTCATCTGCTGTGCCTCCTTAAGCAGTACCACCTGGCGCTCTGCAAACATGGGGTAACGCCGGCAGGTATTCAGCACTTCGGCCCAATTGGCATCCTTTCCATAAAAGATGCTCAGGTTGAACTCGGCATCCGCCGGCGAAAGAATCTTCTTTTCGGCAAATCCCATGATTTCATCAATATAGAAATCCTCCTCTCCTTCAAGCCAGTAGACAGGTTTATAGGAATGTTTTTTCCATTCAGTAAGAATCGCGAGCGTGCTCATAGTTCCAAAGATATATTTTTCTTACATTCAGGGGTCAATCATGGCCGATTGGGATTAGGTACCCAAAAATGTCAATTCCGCCTTCTGGAATCCATTTAATATAACTCAGAAATCCACCTGCTTTGCAGGTGGATATGTCCTTAGCTGCTATGCAGATACACTAAATTAGGTGAGGAGAGGTTTTGATGCAAATATGAATTAAT
>JAJXYG010000094.1 GCA_021780705.1 Bacteroidota bacterium | reverse complement strand
TGTAACCAGGCGGGTTTTGTGTCTGGCTAGGTCTTTGAGTTTGACAGTATCTTCCTGGGCAAATACGAAATCTGCGCTCAGGCAAAGCAGGATTATAAGCAGGTAATTTCGTTTCATGGTCCGGGTTTTCTCCTTAAATATACAAATCCGGGGCGCTAATTTCAAATAATGTTCACCTCCCGTTCGAGGGTAATATCAAATTTTTGTAAAACGGATTTTTGAATGGCCTCACTTAATTCCCAGATATCCTTACCCGAAGCGCCCCCGTAGTTGACCAGGACCAGTGCCTGCTTTTCATAACAACCCGTATCGTCTTTGCGGTATCCCTTCCATCCGCATTGTTCGATCAGCCACCCGGCTGGGATTTTATAATGTCCTTCTTCAGTTTTATAAAATGGAATCTTTCCCGCATCCACCGGGTGATGGGATTGAAGTCTTTGAAACTGATTTTCATCCAAAACCGGATTCTTGAAAAAACTCCCGGCATTCCCAAGCACTGCCGGGTCCGGCAGTTTGGAAGACCGGATCCGGATGATGGCATCAGAAACCGCCTTCAGGGTGGGTTGTAACACCTGCATCTTTTCCAATTCATCCCGGATGGCTCCATAAGAAAGACGGAACCTGGGCGTTTTATCGAGGCGGTAAGTGACATTCAAAATGACCATTTCTGCTTTGTACCGTTTTTTGAATATGCTGTCCCGGTATCCGAATTCACAATCGTTATTGGTAAAGGTGACAACCCTTTTTTCAGCGATGCTGTACGCCTCCAGGCTGTGGATCACGTCTTTGACTTCCACTCCATAGGCCCCGATGTTCTGAATCGGAGAAGCCCCCACGAGGCCGGGAATCAAGGATAAATTCTCTATCCCCCCGAGATTTTTGTGGATCGCATGAAGGACCAGTTCATGCCAGCGCTCCCCTGCCCCGGCCTTCAGGTATCCATGCCTTTCGTCTTCATGGACCACCTGTATCCCCCGTATCGAGTTGTGGAATACCCATCCCTCAAAATCCCGGGTAAAAAGAATGTTACTGCCACCTCCCAGTATCAACCAGGGAAGGGGATCACGCCCGCGTTGTTCCAGCAGGGATTCAAGGGTTTCCACCGAATCAAACCGGGCAAAGTATTTGGCTTTGGCTTCAATGGAAAAGGTATTGAACGGCCTTAAAGAAAAATTCTTCTGAGTATTCATGGTCAGTAGGTCAGTTAATTAGATAAAGTTCCGCAATTCTGCCCACTTGTGATTTCTCTGAGGGTAGGTTAATTAGGAACGGTCACACCGGATCCACATCGCAGATTACCATTACACTCCTGAAGGGTTTGTCAGCCCGGAGCAGGTCAATATAATTGGACAGCACCTTTTTTTGATTGCCTATTGTCCGCGCCCCTCCGGACAGTTTTACCAAAATCTCCATCAGGTACATTCCCCTGATTCTCCCGATGACCGGTGCGGCAGGTCCCACCAGGTTTTTAAAATCCTTTTTCAAAAAATTGCCCAGCGCCAGGGCCGCCTGCTGAACCACTTCCTTATCTCTATGCTTCAGGGTAAGACGGATCAGCCGGCTGAAAGGAGGATAGGCGAATTGCCGGCGCATGGCGATTTCATTTTCATAAAACTTTGGGTAATCATGCTCTTGCAAGTAAAGCAGCACCGGGTGATTGATCCGGGAGGCCTGGATCAGCACCAGTCCCCGCTCCTTTCGTCTGCCTGCCCGCCCGCTGACCTGTTCCATCAATTGAAAGGCCCTTTCATTTACCCTGAAATCCGCAAAACCCAATAGGCCGTCTGCATCTAAAATTCCCACCAGGTTCACCTTCTCAAAATCCAGCCCTTTGACCACCATTTGGGTACCCACCAGGACATCAATCCGGTGCTGTTCAAAAAGTTTGATGAGGGTATCATGGGCATGCTTGCCCCGTACCGCATCGACATCCATCCGGGCGATCCGGTATTTGGGAAATTCCTCTCCCAGTTTCTCTTCAATCTTTTCGGTTCCAAAATCCTTCTCAATCCAGTTGACACTCCCGCAGGCAGGACAACCCGCAGGCCGGTTATAGGTGGATCCGCAATAATGGCAATGCAGCTTGTTGGAAAATTTATGAAGGGTCAGGGTGACGTCGCAGTTCTGACACCGCGGGATAAACCCGCAGGTTCCGCATATGAGAATGGGTGCATACCCCCTTCGGTTTTGAAACAATATTACCTGGCGGTCATTTTCCAGCGCCTCTTCCATCGCCGACTTAAGAGGAGGAGAAATCAGGACCTTCCCCTTACGGGAGGAAGCCATTTTGCGGGTATCTACAATTTTTATTTCGGGCAGGGCCAGCCCGCCATACCGCTCCTTCAGTATCACGAGTCCATACTTTTGGGTAATTGCGTTGTGGTAACTCTCCACCGAGGGGGTGGCGCTTCCCAGTAATACCTTTGCTCCGAAAATCGAGCCATAATAGATTGCAGTATCTCTGGCATGATACCGGGGTGCAGGCTCCTGCTGTTTATAGGAAGGATCATGTTCTTCGTCGACAATGATCAGGCCCAGGTTTTGAAAGGGAAGAAAAACTGCACTTCTTGCCCCCACAATGATTTTGATTTCCCCTGTCTTGATTTTGGTCCAGAGTTCTACCCGCTCGTTGTTGTTGAACTTGGAATGGTAGATGGCGATATTGCCGCCGAAATGGCTGTGCAGCCTTCGAATGATCTGAGCGGTCAGGGTGATCTCTGGCAGGAGGTAAAGTACCTGGAACCCCTTGTTGACAAATCGTTCGATTTGCTTGATATAAATCTGGGTTTTCCCGCTGCTGGTTATCCCGTGCAGGAGGCAGACTTCCCGTGAAGTCCACACAGATTCAATTTGTTTCAGTGCTTCCTGCTGGGCGTTGTTTAATTCAAAATGTACTTCCACCTTTTGGGAAGCCAGGGCAAGCCGGTCCACACTTCGTTGTGATTTGTGCAGGATCCCTTTGGAAACCAGCGCCTGAAGCTGCGCCGCAGTGGCTCCCGATTTTTTAAGCAACTCGGTCTGCGAAACCACTGACTCCGATTTGCTCAAATGAAGAAAACTAAGCAGCAGTTCCAGTTGTTTGGGCGCCTTCATCTGGTTAAGTACTTCTGCGAGCTTCTCTTCCTCTTGATAAGCCGGTTCGAGTATGATAACCGTCTCCTTTTTTTCCTTGTACCGCTCCAGTAACGCCTCCCAGGCAAAACAAACTTTCTTGTCGATCAGCCTTTTTATAAGCGGGTATACGTGCGAGTTATCTATAATCTGCTGAACCTCGGTGATCTTGAGTTCCTTTTTTATGAGAAGGGCTTCGGCCACCAGGTATTCATCCTGATCAAGACCTGTAAAATCATCCCCATATTCCTCATTGTACATCAGGATGGTCTCGCTGCTGAGTTTCAGGTGGGTAGGCAGGGCTGCAGCCATTACCTCCCCTTCTCCGCACATATAATAGGTCGCCATCCATTCCCAAAGGCTGAGTTGCTGGGGATAAAGGATGGGCTCCTCATCTACCAGGTTGAGAATAGACTTGGTTTCAAATTCTGGGGGATGTGGACTGACCGATTGAATGATCCCTGCATATTTTTTGTTTTTCCCAAAAACGACTTCTGCCCGGCAGCCTTCCTTCACTTTGCCGGCAAAGCGCTCCGGGATCCCGTAAGTATAGGTCCTGGGAATAGCCAGAGGCAGGATCACCTCCGCCCAGGCAGTGATCTTTTCATTATTTTCCGGCCATAAATGCGGCGCGTCCAGTTCTGAAGTCATTAGTATACAAATGTAATTTCAAATCCCCACAAACCGGGGAAGGTCCACTAATTTGAATTGGGATCCCTGGAGATCCAACGGGCATTCAGTCGAAGTAATCCTTGCTCCATTTGCTCAAATACCTGCTGCTTGAGTACCGGCAAATCCTCCAGGGTCATTCCTTCTACTGAAATTTCTGAAAGGAATATGGCCCTGCTGCGACCGGGGGTAAGGGAAAACAGGGAATGGTAATTGAGCCGGTCATAAGTATCCGGAAAGAGGATGGGACGGATGGGAGTCTGGGTTTCAATAGCAATTCTGAAGGCGCCATCGTAAAAATTTTTCAAAGGAGCGGGGGTCTTATTGAAGGTGCCCTCAGGGCAGATAAATATAGAAATTCCCTCGGCTATAAATCCAAGGAGGGCCCGTACACTTTCTGATCTTTTTTCGGGATTACTCCTGTCTACCAGCACCGCCCCCTTTTTATAGATGCTGCCAAAAATGGGCACCTTGGCCATTTCTGCTTTTCCCAGAATCCGGACGGGCTGTTGCCTGATCACCTTTACCATCATCGGAATATCCAGGTAGGAAATGTGATTGCTCACAAATACAAATTGGCGTGACCATTCGGGCTCCTCTTCAAAAATGATCCGGGTTCTTACCCCGGTCAGAAAAAAAAAGCTGTCTGCCCATATTCCTGCCAGCTTGTATATCAGGTTTCCCCCCTTTACCCCGGATCTTACAAAAGCCACCAGGAACGCGGGCATCAATAAAAACATGATTCCGATAAATACCAGAAACCCGTAAATGCTAAATAAATATCTAAATCCT
>JAJXYG010000337.1 GCA_021780705.1 Bacteroidota bacterium | reverse complement strand
GGAATAATACACTCAGTACAAAAATAAAGGTGGCAATACCTTCAGTAAGAAAATTATGGAATCCGCTGTCGATGGCCGGGATGGTGGAAAAAACTGCCAGAAGGGTCGCTGCATGGTCAGTCTCCGAAAAATGTTTCAGGTAGGCAAACCATACAATCAGGCTTCCTGCCATGGCCCCCAGGAGCTGGCCTGCCAAATATTGCGGAACCACCGACCAACTGATCTTGTGTGCGTACAAGAATGCAATGGTGACCGCCGGATTGAGATGGGCTCCGCTGTATTTGGCAGAGATAAACACCCCCGCGAATACGGCAATTGCCCAACCAAAAGATATCACGATCCAGCCACTGTTCTGGCCCTTTGACTTGTTAAGTAACACATTAGCCACTACCCCGTTGCCGAAGGCCAACAGAATCGCGGTACCGATAAATTCACTTAAGAAAATTGACATATCCCTGAATGTTTAATGGTGAACTGAATTCCCTGAAGCAACTACACCTTCTGCAATCAATCTTTTTCGGTCCAGGCCTGTGCGGCATGGATCGCCTTTCTCCAATTACTGATGGTAGCCTCCCTTTCGGTTTTTTTCATAGTGGGTTTGAAAAATTTTTCCGGTTCCCAAAATTTTTCGATTTCATCAAGGCCCTTCCAAACTCCGATAGCCAGGCCAGCCAGGAAAGCAGCTCCCGCAGCAGTGGTTTCGGTAATTTTAGGACGGATCACCTTCTTATCCAGCACATCACTTTGGAACTGCATCAACAAGTCATTTACCGTAGCTCCTCCGTCTACTCTCAATTCCCTGATTAGTATAGAGGCGTCCGCATTCATGGCATGAAGGACGTCCATGGTCTGAAAGGCGATACTCTCCAGGGAGGCCCTGGCCAAATGCGCCGATGTGGTCCCCCGGGTTATTCCAAGGAGGGTACCTCTGGCAAATTGATTCCAATAAGGCGCTCCCAGCCCTGCGAAGGCAGGCACGAAATATACCCCACCATTATCGGGCACAGAGGCGGCAAGAGATTCCACCTCTTTTGAATTCTTAATGATTTTCAATCCGTCTCTCAACCACTGGACCACCGCCCCTCCAATAAAAACCCCCCCTTCCAGTGCGTAGGTTACCTTGTCTCCCAACTTCCACGCAATAGTCGTCAGCAGGGAATTTTTGCTCAATACCGGCACCTCTCCCGTATTCATGAGCATGAAGCAGCCCGTTCCATAGGTGTTTTTCACAATGCCCGGCCGGATAGCCATTTGGCCAAAAAGCGCCGCCTGCTGGTCCCCAGCCATCCCACAAACCGGTATCCGCGATTTGACGCCCAAAAGTGAAGTATATCCGTAGATTTCACTGGAAGATTTTACCTCCGGAAGCATTGAGGCAGGAATATCAAAAAGGGAGAGGAGATCTTCATCCCAATTCAGGGTATGTATGTTGTAAAGCATGGTCCGGGAGGCGTTGGATACGTCGGTCGCGTGCACCTCTCGGTTAGTGAGTTGGAATAACAACCAGGAATCCACCGTACCAAAGCACAAACCGCCTTTTTCAGCTTTTTTCCTGAGTCCTTTATGGGTATCGAGGATCCATTTAAGTTTGGTAGCAGAGAAATACGCATCAATAATAAGTCCGGTTTTTTTCTGGATCATCCCTGCATGCCCGGCGGCCTTCAGTTCATTGCAGTATGCGGAAGTCCTTCTGTCCTGCCAGACGATGGCGTTACACACTGCTTTCCCTGTCTTTCTGTCCCAGACCAGGGTAGTCTCTCTTTGGTTGGTAATCCCAATTCCGGCGATATCAGAGGCGGTGAGTCCTGCCTTTTTGATCGCTTTTCTGGCCACCTCCAATTGGGATTCCCAAATATCCGCACCGTCATGTTCTACCCATCCGGGTTTGGGAAATATCTGGCGGAATTCTTTTTGGGCTATTGCCTTGATCTTCCCCTTGGAGTCAAAAACCAGGGCCCTGGAACTGGTAGTACCCTGGTCCAGGGATAACATATATTTTCCCATGCAATCGTATTTTCAGTGTAAGGAATTCTCCTTAAAATCAGTTAAAAGTAAAAAATAATCCATGTTTTGACCTGGTTTTTAATGAGATGCCGCCAAACCAGAATCCGAATGGGGTATTTCAGACCTTTAAAATATAATTTTCCGCGATATCCCTGAATTGTTCCACCTGGTTCAATTGCCACTGCTGGCTTTGTTTCATTTCCCCTGCCATCACGGATGCTACATCAGGAGCGATCCGGACACTTTCCTCTGCATCCAAAATCAGGCAGCGGGTTCTCCGGCTCAGCACATCTTCGACGGTCCTGGCCATTTCTGATCGGACTGCCCAGATCACCTGAGCGGCATACAAATTCAGTTTTTTGCTGATCATCTTTCCCGAGGTCTCCTCAATCAATTTATTTACCACCTGAGTATCAGCTCCGTAAAAGTTAAGCGGATCATTGGGATCGGTGTGTTGCTGGAATCCGTGTATGGGCAGGTTTGCTGTCACTGAATTTTTATGGGACCATTTGGATTCTTTTTCGACCCGGTCAATCATGTCTTCCCCCATTTTACGAAAGGTGGTCCACTTCCCCCCTACCATAGAAAACAATCCTGAAGGAGAAACCAGAATCTTATGTCCCCTGGAAATCTCCTTGGTTTCCCTGCCTTCGCCCTCTCCTGAAGCCAGGGGACGTAATCCTGCAAATACGCTCAAAACATCCTTTCTCCTGGGAGGTCGGGATAAATAACCTCCAGCGGTCTGAAGGATAAAGCTGATTTCTTCCTGGCTGGCTACGGGTTCCAGGGATATGTTTCGAACCGGGGTATCGGTAGTTCCCAGAAGCAATTTTTGGTGCCAGGGAACGATAAACAGCACCCGTCCGTCGGGAGTTTTGGGGATCATTAATGCCTCCTTTCCAGGCAGGAAGCTCTGGTCTATTACAAGATGCACCCCCCGGCTTGCCGATATTTGCTTCCTGGCATCCGGATCGTCCAGTTTCATTATCGAATCAGAAAATACTCCTGTGGCATTGATCACGGCTCTGGCCTGAATGGAGTAGGATTTCTGGGTCTCCAGATCCATGGCCTCTACCCCTGTAACCATCGAACCCTCTTTCAACAATTCAGTAACCCTGAAATAGTTGATGGCATATCCTCCATTTTCAAAAATCGTCTCTGCCAGATTAACCGCCAGACGGGCATCATCAAATTGCCCGTCATGATATAATACACCTCCATATAATTTTTTGGATACGATCCCGGGGAGTCTCGATTTAACTTCTTTACCTGAAATGAAGGTGGAGGGACCAAGGCTTAATTTGCCGGAAAGCCAGTCATAGAATTTCAAACCGAGGGTATATTTGATCCGGCTCCAGCGGTCATACACCGGGATAATAAACCCCAGATTGCCTACCAGATGGGGTGCATTTTTGGAAAGGAGTCCTCTTTCCACTACCGCCTCCCTGACCAGGCTGATGTTTCCCTGGGCCAGGTACCTGACTCCTCCATGCGCCAGTTTGGTGCTCTTGGAAGAAGTGGATTTGGCAAAATCAGCCTGCTCCAGCAGCAGGGTTCGGTATCCTCTTGAAGCTCCGTCCAGGGCAATGCCCAATCCGGTGGCCCCTCCCCCGATTACCAGAAGGTCCCAGGTAACATGTGCGCTGATTTTTTGGATGACCGCATTTCTTTCCATTGTGTTTTAGGTTTGCAGGCTGGGGACCAAACTGGAATCCCGGTATCCTCCTATGACATTTACTTCTTAAATTTTTGGATATAGGGTTCCAGTTCCTTTTGCCAGATATGGTATCCCTTGGCATTCATATGCAGATTGTCCGAAAGGAAAATGTCCTGAAGAGGTTTGCCATCCCGCCCCAGCATCTTGGGGTACACATTGACAAAGGCAGTCCTCTTTTGGGAGGACAGAAACTTGCGGATCATCAGATTGGAAGTAACCATTTGCGGCATAAGTCGCTCTCTTGAGGGACTGGGCTTAATGGAAATAAATATGATGGGCACATTCGGCAAGGCGGCCCTTATTTGTCCGAACAGGGTCGTAAACCGGCGCAATACCACCCTGGGGGTATTGGTATCTGAGTAGGCCAGGTCGTTTTCCCCGGCATAGATGACAATTTCACTGGGATGATAAGGGATGATGATCATATTGACATAACGGACCAAATCGCTTAACTCCGAACCTCCGAATCCCCTATTGATGACCTTTTCCCTGGGGAAATAGGACTGAACATCCGTCCATTTGCGGATTGAAGAACTACCCACGAACAGGATGGCATTATTGGGGGGAAAATGAGTACTGTCCAGGCTCTTGAAGTGCTGGATTTCTCCATAAAATGGGCTTTGGGCTTCAGCAGGTTGGCTAACAAGGAGGCAAAGCAAGGCCCCTGCAATCAGGAGGAGGGGAGAGATTTTTTTCATTGAATTCAATTTTAGCCAAATTACGATTTTATCTCAATCCTAAGTTACCTCCCCAGAGTTCGTATGCATCAAACCCCCATCTATTGCGTTGCCACTTGTATTCGAAGAAAAACATTCCCTCCACATGCCCGCAAGCACGCAATAAGAAACAGAATATCCGC
>JAJXYG010000033.1 GCA_021780705.1 Bacteroidota bacterium | reverse complement strand
TCTTATCCTTATACCTCTCTGCAAGTTTTCGCCAAAGGGCGATGGTCTTTTCCTGGTCCTCTTCACTTTGCCAGAGAGATGGCTTGCTGCCATCCCGGTCCGAGATATTCAGGTCATTGCCCTGGCCACCCGGGGCGGCATGAAGATCCAGGATCAGGTAGATATGATTGTCCCGGCACCAGGCAAGGAGGCTGTCAGTCAACTCAAAGCCTTCGGAAAGCCAGGTTTCGTGTCCCGGCTCGGGTTCCTGGTCAGCAGGCAGGGTAAACAAATCATAATGCATGGGCAAACGCACGGAATTAAAACCCCAGGCGTGAAGGGAATCGATATCAATTTTTTGAATGAAATGATGGAGCCAGGCCTCGTAAAAGGTCTGGGTAGGACCGGGCCCGATGAGACTGTCTATTCCTTTTCGGATATTATGCTGCTGGGAATTATGGTATATTCCCAACATATAACCCTCCTGGAGCATCCAACCTCCCAGGCCCATCCCCCGCAGCAGGACATTATGTCCACTGCCGTCCACGATTTGCTCCCCCCGGGCTCTTAAAAAGCCCTGGGCATGCGCTCCCTGTATCCACAGGGAGGTACCCAGCAATATCGGGAACAGAATGCCTTTTATGCTCATGCCAGGAAAATGTCTTATTTGAGTTTGGCCATCTGGTCTTCGAAAAATTTCCTCGTTTCAATCACATCAGGTAAACTGTGAAGCCAGTTGGACTCATGTTCAATGGAAAACATGCCACTGAAATGCTGGCGCTTGAGTTCCTGGAAAATCGGAGGAAAGTCGATTACCCCTTTACCCACTACCGTATCTGCAGCATTGACTTGTCCGAATTTCACGATGTCTTTAAAGTGAACACCATATACATGGCCTGCCAGTTCCTGAAGTGCCTTTACCGGATCCACTCCATTGCGGGCCCAATGTCCGAGGTCAGCACAAGCACCAATGTTCGGATGTCCTTTAATGGCAGCCAATACAGAATCAGGACTCCAGTACATATCGGGTTTGGGGTGGTCATGGATGGCTACTTTAATACCATATTGCCCGGCCATGCTGTCCACCATGTCCCACTGGTTCTTCAGGGGTTCTGCGGTGACATAGCTCAATCCAAAATATTTTGCCAGATCAAAGGCTTTTTCCCACTCTTCCCTGGTTTTGGGTTCGATCACTCCCATGGCCACCATAGTGATGCCTTTTTCCTTCAGGAGGTCCTTGATTTTGATTTTGCTTTCATCAGACATCCTGATACCAAAGCTGTCTTTCATGTGATCTCCGAGAGGTTGGCCCCAGAAGGCTTCAATATATTTGATTCCGGCACTGTCTACCTTATTGAGCGCTTCTACGAAGGTGAACTTTCTAAAAGTCCACATTTGCACACCTAGTTTCCAGTGATCAGCAACATTAAAGGTGTCGTTAGTGGCAGTGGAATCTGCAGCACTCCCGGATTTGGTTCCTCCGGAATTGCATTGAGTGAGTGCCATCACAGTGATGACACAAAGTGATAACAAAGCAATCTTTTTCATAATTTTTGTTTAAAGTGTGTGAGGGATCAAGCAATTAGATCTATGGGGAAAGGTATTAATATCTATTCAATTTGAGTAAATTTTTCAACCAAAACCTGTAATCAGTGTACCTGAAAAAATATGGTATCAAAAAAATAAAATCGATGTGCTTTCGTTTCATAAAAAGAAATCACAAATTGATTTTGCTAACTTAAATCCCCCCTGGAGACAGGGGGTTTATTTTTGAAAGGACCCAGTGCCAAATCGCAATTGGGTAGAACTTTTCAAAAAGTTTTTCTTTAACCGGGTCTGGATCGATGAGAACACTCAGGCCTTGTTATACACCTTCAACACTGGTTCCCTGAGCACGGAAGCTTCCGCAGAACAATGCCAGAATAGTATCTCAGCTATGGCCTGAGGGGTAACCCAGTTATCAAAATTTCCATCCGGCATCGCCTTACGGTTCTGTGGGGTATCAATTGTGGAAGGAACGACTACGGTAGTCACTACATCCAGATGCCTGGATTCGTTATTCATTAATTCTGCCAGCCTGAAAAGAAGTGATTTTGCCAGGCTGTACGCTACCATCCCCTTGCCATTGGCGGTGGATAGTCCGGGTTTGGAACCCATCATAAAAATTCGGCCGTGGCCCTGTTCCATCATTTTGGTAAATAGGGGTCTTGCCACATTATAGGTAGTTTCAAAATTAAGCTGGTACTGTCCCATGATGTCCCTGGCAGAGGTGTCCTTTACGGAGCCCATCGCAAATCCCCCTACCGTAAGAATGGCTGAGTCGATCTTGCCTTTTCTTTCTGCCAGGTCCATGACCAGTTTTCCAGCCGCCTTTTCATCCATCAAATCCAGGGAAGTCTTTTCAAACTGGTCGGCTGAAAAATCCAGATTCGAATGATCACCGGGAATCACCGTCCCTGAAACAAAATATCCACCGGAAATAAATCTTTCTGTAACAGCCCGTCCTAAATTTCCCGCAGCTCCCGTGATTAATGCAGTCTTCATGGTTTTTCTTTTTAGATGAAAAAAAAATTGTCTCCAAATTTCCCATTTTATTTTTTACCATCCGAATTTTATCCGGGTCGCAGGTAAGGATCGGAGGAAAATTCTATTTGCGTATCCATGAAATTTCCCGGAAGGGTAACCCCGATTTGGAACCGAGAATCAGAATAATTTCTAAAGAATTGATAAAATGTCTGATTATGGGATTAATCAACCGCATTCACCTATTTTTGCATCCGTCTCCCTGATTATGTATTCTAACCACTTTACGCTTTATATCGATATTTTTTCCTGGCTTTCCAGTGTTCACTCTACCCTGATCATACTTTTTATTGGTGCCCTGGTGGGATTTTTATCCGGGCTGCTTGGAAAAGGGGGTAGCGCCATTACTACGCCGGCCCTGCAGATTTTTGCCGGGATTACTCCCTTTGCGGCACTGGCTTCCCCGTTGCCCGCCACCCTGTCCACCACCTTATCAGCTTCTGTGGCCTACATGAATCAAAATCTCATTCATAAGAAGGTGGTAACCGTATCGATTCTTTTGGGAATTCCCGCGACAATTGCCGGATCTTTTTTCAGTGACTGGCTTGGGGGAGAAACCCTGATGATCCTCACTGCCATTTTTGTGCTTAGCCTGGGGATTTCCTTCTTTGTATTCAAGTCTGCACCCGAAAGTGCGGCCCTGACACCGGTGCCCTTCTGGAAGATTTCCACAGTGGCCCTGACGGTAGGTTTTCTTTCAGGCCTGCTGGCCAATAGTGGCGGGGTATTATTTGGTCCCTTGTTTATTAGGTTTATGAAAATGCCGGTGAAACAGGCGCTGGCCAGCAGCCTGATCATTGCCGCCGGACTCGCCATACCCGGCACCATCGCCCACTGGTACCTCGGCCATATCGACTGGTGGATTGTGCTTTGGCTCTCCATCAGTTCCATACCCTTCTCCTACCTGGGTGCCAAGGTAGCGCTACGGATGCGCAGCCACCACCTTGAAAGGGTTTTCGGCATTGTCCTGATCGGATTCGGGATCTTCGATCTCTGGTACAACCTGTTTTAATTGAAAGTAAATAGCAGTATAATGCGGGCAGCCTGCGGGGCCATGACCTACCAGCAATCCTCAAAAGGTTCCCTGCCATTATGCTTATTTTGAGAAGCCGACCTCTTTTTTGTGCAGGTAAATGTCACCAAGCAGTTTGGGCACCTTTTCAAATTCACTTTATTTGTCAATGAAATACCTAGCCCCAAGGGCCAGGGATTTTTCTTTCAGTCCTTCCACAGCGGTACCCGCCATGGCAATAACCAGGATTCCAAGATCACTGGCTTTCAATTCCGATAGGAAATCAAAGGATTTTTTAGCGGGGAGTTCCATATCGAGCAATACTGCCTCCGGCAGGGCGCTCGAAAAGCCTGCCTTCGCGTCTTCGTAACTTAGTGCCATATCTACATCCTGGATAAATTCCAAGGGTGATATCAAATCTTTCAACCTTTGAATGATCGCTATAGATGTATCTACAATAAGTACACGCATATTCATCTATTCACCCGTGTAAGTAAGGAAAATAATTCCGTGAAGCGTATAGAATTTATGTTCCCATTTTTGTAGAACATCTTCTACAAAAATGCCTTGCAGACCTCATTCAGGAGATATCCGAGATAATATGATGGGAAATCGCGTATCGGGTGAGTTCAGAATTGGTAGAAAGCCCCAATTTCTCCATGATACGGTGGCGGTGGGTGCTGACGGTAGTCAGCGCCAGGGAAAGGTCCTCCGAAATTTGGGAAGTGGTCCGACCTATGGCCAGCAGCTTGAAAATTTCAAATTCCCGGTTGGAAAGGGTTTCATGAGGTTTCTTTTTGATTTCGGGCTGGTCAAGCAGCTTTTCGGCGATCTCAGGGGTGATATATTTCTTGCCCATAAATATCCGTTGCACCGCATTGATCAGTTCCTCCGGTGTGGCATTTTTATTCAGGTAACCTGACGCTCCAGCCCTCCGCAATCTGACCGCATATAGGTCTTCGGTATAAATACTCAGGATGAGTACCGGTAAATTGGGCTTGAGCAGCT
>JAJXYG010000008.1:2049-4586 GCA_021780705.1 Bacteroidota bacterium | reverse complement strand
CTGGTTTGCCCTAGCCAAGGCCTATACCTTTGCCTTTATTATCAGCAGTGTCTCCTCCTTCTATGGATACCATGTGAAGGGAGGCTCCCTCGAAATTGGCAGGGCCAGTACGTCCGCAGTGATCACCAGCTGTATTTTGATATTGTTTGCCGATTATATACTGGCATTCTTTATATTGTAGCGACTCGTCCGATTCCCGTACCCAAAGTGTGTCTTGTCGGGAAGGAGGAGGTGACAACGGGTCGGAGGAATCTATTTTTTCACCATGATATCATAACTTTCGGGCTCTAATGATCACGTTAAACGAAGTATGTAAAAATTTTGGGGACAGGGTCATCCTGGATCATATCAGTGCCGTGATGGAGACCGGGAAGACCAACCTCATTATCGGGTCAAGCGGCAGCGGCAAGACCGTCCTGCAGAAGTGCATGGTGGGATTGTTTGATATCGATGGCGGGGAAATCCTCTTTGACGGCCACAGTCTTACCCGCATGACAGAAGAAGAGCGAAAGGAACTGCGCCAGCAAATCGGGATGCTCTTTCAGGGTTCTGCCCTCTTTGACAGTTTGACGGTGGAGCAAAATGTGATGTTTCCACTCGATATGTTCACCAAATGGTCCTTTAAAAAGAAACTGGACCGGGTCAATGACGTCCTGGACCGGGTGAACCTGAAAGATACCAACCTGAAGCATCCTTCAGAAATCAGTGGCGGGATGAAAAAAAGGGTGGGCATCGCCCGCGCCATTGTGCTCAATCCCAAATACCTTTTTTGCGATGAGCCGAATTCCGGGCTGGATCCCCAGACCTCCATGCTGATCGACATCCTGATCCATGAGATTACCGTGGAATATAATATGACTACGGTGATCAATACCCATGACATGAATAGTGTGATGGAGATCGGGGAGAATATCCTCTATTTATATGGGGGTAAAAAAGAGTGGGAGGGAAATAAAAAAGACATCATTTTTTCCGACCATGAAAAGCTCAACGAGTTCATCTTTGCTTCGGAATTCTTAAGAGATGCCAAAAATATGCGAATCCTGGAGCAAAAGGGGATTGTAAATAAGGACGAAGGCCTGTCGAAGTCCTGATTTATACCATCAATTCCCGCTGTGTCCTGGCGGCAAGCGACTGCTTGCACTTTACTTTTTCAAATCCCATGGCTCTTTATTACCGTTGACTTTTGCGCATATTTACCTCACCGAAACAACCTGATAAAATTGATTGTGTGCTCCCAGGAACCTGTGGACCTTCCGTTCACCTTTTGGTGTATAGTAGCGCCCGCTGCCTGGTATAAGTTCCCCTGGAGTAATTGTCTGCTGGTTGCAAAAAAATAATTCCCTTTTCCTCCTTCCGGTTGGCCATTCCCCTTAACTTTGCCGCAAAATTTTGGAATCATCACATGGATACAGATTCGGAAATACGGATTTTTAGTTCACCCCTCTTTGGATAAGGAAGCTTTGCCTGCCTTTTACAAAGGGAAACAGGCAAAGCTTTGGTCAATAATCACCCCATACAAATAAAGTACATCCGGTGCGGTAATCTGTGGCTGCTGCAGGCGGCGGGCATTGCCCCTTTGGCAGGAGAGGGAATGCCGTGGCCTTTTCACCGCCCTATTAAAAATGCAGGCTCCCCCGTGGGAAACCCCACCGGAAATTTTGATGCAGAATATATGCGCAGGACCCCGGATGAATTTGCCAAAGCGGGAGGATTTGAGCAAGAATTCCATGGGAATTTAAGGTTGGGAAATTCACATGTGGGGTTATCTGGATTACCCTTTAAATCAAAAAATTGACATGATCACTTCAAGAATCAAGGAGCACCTCAAAGGAAGGTTCCCCTTTTATAAGCAAGGAGGGACCTATGGGATGGATGAGCTGGTGGCAGAAAAGCTGCGGGAGGTCGCCGGCATAGAGGTAGGGTCTGTTTTGGAGAAACTCGAAAGCAGAAGTGGAGGATTGAACCTCGAGCAGGTAGAGTCCAGACGGAAATCCTATGGGCTCAATGAGATTGATCATGAAAAGGCGCCCTCCTGGTATGTACAACTATTCCAGGCATTCCTGAATCCCTTTATTGCGGTCCTGTTCCTCCTTTCCCTGGTATCACTGGTGATGGATGTGATCCTGGCTCCGGCTGGTCAGGCCGATTACAAGACGGTGATCGTGATGGGGGTAATGATACTTTTAAGTTCCCTGCTCCGGTTCTGGCAGGAATTTTCCAGTAATAATGCTGCCGAAAAATTAAAGGGGATGGTAAAGACTACTGCCACCGTTTCCCGGGATGAAGGGCTGCGATATTCCAGTAAAAAGGAAATTGACATCAAGGAAATTGTTCCTGGGGATATAGTCATTTTGAGCGCGGGCGACATGATACCGGCAGACTGCCGTATCCTTCAGTCAAAAGATCTTTTCGTGAGCCAGTCTATGCTGACCGGGGAATCCCTGCCGGTAGAGAAACGGGAAATGCGGGTGACCGGGGTGGCCGGAAAACCTCCCATGGAGCTGGATAATATCTGTTTCATGGGGACCAATGTA
>JAJXYG010000008.1:0-2039 GCA_021780705.1 Bacteroidota bacterium | reverse complement strand
GCTATTGCGGTCACCACGGGTAATCAAACTTATTTTGGCTCTATTGGCAAAGCCATTTCAGGAAAACGTACGGAGACCAGTTTTGACATCGGGATTAAAAAAGTAAGCTGGCTTCTTATACGGTTTATGCTGATCATGGTACCTCTGGTCTTTCTAATTAACGGGTTCACCAAGGGGAATTGGCTGGAAGCACTGCTATTTGGTATTTCCATTGCGGTGGGTCTCACCCCTGAAATGCTGCCCATGATTGTAACCACCAATCTGGCAAAGGGTGCTGTCAATATGAGCAAGAGAAAGGTGATTGTAAAGCGATTGAACTCGATTCAAAATATTGGGGCCATGGATGTGCTCTGTACGGATAAGACCGGGACACTTACCATGGATAAAATTGTGCTCGAACGCCATTTGAATGTATTTGGCAATGACGACGATGAAGTGATGAAATGGGCCTACCTGAACAGTTTTTACCAGACCGGTCTCAAGAATTTGCTGGATATAGCGGTATTGGAACATGGAGAGGTCCATGACTTGATAAAGGTAGAGGAGGAGTATAATAAAATTGATGAGATCCCTTTTGATTTTCAAAGAAGGAGAATGAGCGTGATCCTGGAAGAAAAAAATGGCAACCACCTGCTGATTTGTAAAGGGGCGGTAGAGGAGATGCTTTCCCTGTGTACCCATGCCTTTGACCCCGGAGAGGACAAGCAACTTCATATTGAAAATGACCGGGTGATTTCTATGGATGACGCGATGAGGGATCTGATTTTAAAGACCTCCCGAAAATTAAATGAAGATGGGCTTCGGGTATTACTGGTGGCCATTAAAGAATTTAAGGATAGACCGCTTACCTATTCTGTGGCAGATGAATCGGGCCTGATCCTGACAGGGTTTGTGGGATTTTTGGATCCGGCCAAGCCCTCTGCCCGACCGGCCATTGAAAGCTTAAGACAGCTGGGTGTGCATATCAAGGTACTTACCGGAGATAATGAAGTGGTTACCCGGAAAATATGCAAGGATGTGGGTATTCCGGTGAAGCATATTCTCCTTGGAAATGAGATGGAGAAAATGAGCGACAGCCAGCTACTTGACACGATCGATGAGGTGACGGTGATGGCCAAATTAAGTCCCCTTCAAAAATCAAGGCTGGTAAAACTTCTTCAGCAAAAAGGTCATACGGTCGGGTTTATGGGCGACGGGATTAATGATGCGGTGGCCCTGAGAAATGCTGACGTCGGGATTTCAGTGGATACCGCAGTGGATATAGCCAAAGAAAGTGCCGATATTATCTTGCTTGAAAAGGACCTGATGGTGCTGCGCAAAGGGGTGATCTATGGAAGAAGGACCTTTGGCAATATCATCAAGTATATCAAGATGACTGCCAGCAGCAACTTCGGCAACATGTTCAGCATGCTGGGGGCCAGCGCCCTTTTCCCCTTTTTGCCCATGCTTCCCCTGCAGATCCTCATCAATAATCTGCTTTATGATATGTCCCAGATATCGATTCCGTGGGACCGGATGGATAAAGAGTTTCTTGAAAAACCCCAAAAATGGGATGCGGGAGGCATCAGCAGATTTATGATCTTCATCGGACCCATCAGTTCCATTTTTGACTATGCCACCTTTGGGGTACTATGGTTTGTTTTTAAGGCAAATTCCCCGGCCCACCAAAGCCTTTTCCAGACGGGCTGGTTCATTGAAAGCCTCTTGTCGCAAACCCTTATTGTCCATATGATCCGCACCAAGAAAATACCTTTTATCCAGAGTTGGGCTACCGCCCCGGTAATCGCGCTTACCAGTCTGATCATGGCTATTGGGATATTTATTCCCTTGTCTCCCTTTGCGGCGGCTTTTAAGATGCAACCTATGCCCTTATCTTTCTTTTTCTGGCTGGTGGCAATTTTATTGTGCTATTGTGTCCTGACTCAATTCATCAAGAATTGGTTTATCAAAAAATTTAATCAATGGTTGTAAAAAAGAAACCGGCGAGGTGGATCCTGACCGCAATATTGCTGGCCATTCTGGTATTGATCATCGATTTG
>JAJXYG010000034.1 GCA_021780705.1 Bacteroidota bacterium | reverse complement strand
CCCCCTTCCTTTAGGTCGTTACTGGCGCTGGGGGTGTGCCAGTCGGGGGATGCCTGATTCCATCTGATGATGTCTTCAGGGGAAGTCCAGGCTTTCCACACCTGATCCAAGGAGGCCTTGATATCTGTTTTCACCGTAATTTTTGTCATTTCATGAGCGTAAGATTCCTTAAAACTTCCCCTATCTCCTCAATCGATTTGATAGCCCGGATAAATTTGAAATGAAATTTACTTAAAAAATTGCTTTACCGACACCCGATATGGGGAGTTAACGACCCCATGTCTATAATTTAATGGCGTTAGAAAAGTGAGACACTCCAGGTGCGCTCCCAATGCATACCCGGTTTTAGATTTATAATTCCCTCCTTATGAATGAGCTGCTGGTCGTGATCTAGGTTGTCTGCAATACCGCACCAGGGCTCCAGGCAAACAAAAGGAGCATCTTTTGCTGCCCAGATTCCAAAGTAGGGGAAACCTTCAAATTTGAAGTGTAGCCCATGGGTTCCTTTTTGGCTAAATAGTTTAATTTCTTTGCTTTTCAACATTTTAAGTACAATCGCATCCTTGTAAAAGAGGCTCGGCGACAAAGGCAGTGTTTTTTGGTTTAATTCAATAGTTTCAGTCAAATCGTTTGTGAGCCCCTTTTCCAACAAAAATCTCGTCAGGGAATCATCGTTTTGAAAAAATAGTGCATAATCTGTATAAAGTAGATTGTCTTCCAGCGGTACCTTGAAGGCTGGATGCCCTCCCACAGAAAAATAGATATCCTGACTTTGTGTATTTTCCACCGAATAAGTGCAAAATAATTTGCCGATTTCAATTCTAAATTTCACTCTGAATATAAATTGGAAAGGGTATTTTTCAAGGGTTGCCTGATCACTATGGAGCGCCAGCACTACTTCAGAATCCTTTTGGCTTTCCACGTAGAAAGTACGTTCCCTTGCAAAGCCATGGCGGGTCAGCGAATAAGAATTTCCTTCGAATAAATATTTGCCCCCTTTTAATTCTCCCACAATGGGAAACAGTACCGGAGCATGCTTACCCCAGAAGACCGGATCAGCTTGCCAGATATATTCAAGTCCATTTGATTTAAGACTTTGCAATTCCGCCCCTGTTTCACTGACACGGGCTTCAATTTGCGGATTGGAGAGTGTGATCATATTTCAAATTTAAATGGATATAGTCATTGGGAAATATTTTTTTGAGGGGAAACCTGGGTGAAGTAGCTTTAAGGGGATTCCCTTCAGATATCTTTCAGATTAAGGGGCAAAATCATTTGTAATGAGACAGAAATTAAATCTAATAACATTTGGAGTGGCTGACCTTCAAAAGTCCCTGAATTTTTACGAACGTGGGCTGGGGTGGGTCCGGTCACCTAAAAGTGTAGAGAACCTGGTTTTGTTTTCCCTGGGAGGGATTACCCTGGCATTATATCCCAATAAGGATTTGGCTGAAGATACCACCCTTCCGTATACCACCACCGAGTTTTCTGGTATTACTTTCTCCTATAATGCCAGATCAGAAGCAGAGGTTGATGAGGTCATGGGTGAGGTATCAGAACTGGGAGCTCGCATCGTTAAAAAGGCCCAGAAGGTCTTTTGGGGTGGTTATAGTGGATATTTTAAGGATCCGGACGGTCACCTTATTGAAGTGGCTTACAATCCTTTCTGGGAATTGGATGAAAATAATAATCTTATTTTGTAAAAATTCTACGATTAATTTCCGGGTTCGGGTATGATTTTCAAAGGCTCGGGGAGTAAGTTTTACTCATTGATTTCAAAGGAATCCATAAACTTTTCAATTGAGGTATTATCTTCTTTCCCTGATTGGGTGATTGTTTGAAGCACAAACATCCGGTTTTTGACCAGGTAAAATCGAATATTCATGACTGCCTTTCCCCCTTGAATTCCAAGTTTGACCTGCCTGCCGGGATATCCGTTTAGGGTAGTAACCGTTTGTTCGATGAGGGTGCCATTGAATCTTTGTACCACCCCGTCAATTGAATTTTTAAAGAAGGCTTCAAGTCTATCCTTTTTTTCTGAGTTCATCACAGAATCCGGATATTCTGTTTCGCTTAGGATATAAGCCAAATTATCGTCATTTTTTGCAGGGGTAGCCTGGTACAGGAATATATTGATTTTTAAATCCCCCTTGGCTGTATTGACAATTTCTGATTTCCCTGTGGGTTTTTGAGGGAAATAGATTTTGCAATTGGCGGTTTCCACCTTGATCCATTTATCAATAGGCTTAAAGGAAATTAGTGCAAGGGTGGACAAAAGGGTGGCAAACAGAATAAAGGTCTTTTTCATGGGGGTCTCTTTTGGTGAGCGGCTGGGTATCTGGAAAGGAACGAAAAATCGCCGATTTTCAGTATGCCTGGTGGAAAAGTTTTACTTGCGGTTCTTCGGACTGTCCCCGAAGCGGGTAATTTTGTTTGGGGGGACTCCTAAATCTTTCTATATTAGTATTTTATGGCCTCAGACCTCGGTAAATTTCTATGGTATTGGCCCAATTGGCTTTGGACCTCCGATTTTAAGGGCAATTTGAAATACACCCATTCCCGGAGTGAAAATGGGAGGACAATCAAAATATAAATATGAAATTCAAATCTTTAGGCTATTGTATTTTCACATGGGTGGTACTTGCCATATCCACATTTTCATATGGTCAAAAAGTGACCATTCCAGTAGAAACTAAAAACGACGCCCTAGTCCTTCAAACGGATAGTCAGGACAGGCTTTGGACAGTTTATTTTGGAAAGCGTCTGTCTTCGAAAAGCGATTATGAAGCAGTGGCCAGTCAATATCACTTTTCGGACGATAATGCCGGTCTTTACAACAATGCCTATACCCCTTCTGGTACCTGGAATTTATCGGAGCCTGCCCTGGAAATCACTCATGGGGACGGTAATCCGTCTACGGAGTTAAAATTGGTGCATTATCAGGAAAGCCAATTGAGCCCTAACACCACCCTTACTGAAATACAATTGGAAGATCCGGTGTATAAGACTGGGGTTACCCTGTTTTACAAAGCCTATTCCGAACAAAATGTAATTGAACAGTGGGTTTCCATTACCAATCGTGAAAAGCAATCCATTATTCTTAATAAATATGCCAGCGCCAATTTGTTCTTCGCCGGCAAAGATTTCTACCTGACCAGTTTCCAGGGGGGATATCTGAAAGAAATGCAACCCTTTCAGGAGCATTTACTTCAGGGAGTTCGTGCAATAGAAAGTAAACTGGGCACCCGGGCTATGCTTCTGGGTACCCCGAATTTCATCCTTTCCTTCGGCGGCCCTGCCAAGGAAAATTCCGGAAAGGTGATACTGGGGCAATTGGCCTGGAGCGGGAATTTCAAACTGGAATTTGAAGTGGATTCTCATCAAAGCCTGAGGTTTATTGCGGGGATCAATCCCTATGAATCAGCCTATACATTACCTGCAGGTGTCACCTTCACCACCCCACCTCTGGTATATAGTATTTCCAACCAGGGCACTGGCCAGGCCAGCCGCCAACTCCAGGATTGGGCCAGGAATGACCGGATTCTGGAAGGGAAAGGGGAGCGCTTAACCCTGTTGAATAACTGGGAATCCACCTACTTTGATTTTGACGAGGCAAAACTTGTAAATCTGATCGGAGATGCCAAAACGCTGGGTGTAGATATGTTCCTTCTGGATGATGGATGGTTTGGTAACCAATTTCCACGGAATAATGACCATGCTGGGCTGGGAGACTGGCAGGAAAATGTAAAGAAATTGCCTCATGGCCTAGGATATCTGGTTAAAGCTGCAAAATCAAAGGGAGTGAAATTTGGGATTTGGATTGAGCCGGAAATGGTGGATCCTCAAAGCGAATTGTATAACCATCATCTTGACTGGGTTATCCGCCAACCAGACCGACCTGAAAAATACTATCGAAATCAGTTGGTGCTGGATTTGGCCAATCCTGAGGTACAGGATTTTGTATTTAACATTGTAGACCATCTCTTCACAGCTAATCCTGGCCTGGCGTTTATAAAATGGGATTGTAATGCGGTTATTTACAACGCCTATTCTCCTTACCTACACAAGAATAATTTACCACAAACAGAATTGTATGTAGACTATGTAATGGGGCTTTACCACGTGCTGGACCGGATAAGGGCCAAATACCCTAAGGTACCGATGATGCTCTGCTCGGGAGGTGGAGGAAGAGCGGATTACTCACTGCTGAAATATTTTACAGAATTTTGGCCCAGTGATGATACCGATCCTGTTGAGCGAATTTTTCTTCAATGGAATTATTCCTACTTCTTTGCTGCAATCGCCACTGATTGCCACGTAACTAATTGGGGTAAGGAACCTATAAAATTTCGTACGGATGTCGCTAGCATGGGGAAACTCGGTTTTGATATCAATGTCAGTCAACTCAGCAAATCTGACCTTGCCTTTTGCAAGTCAGCTGTCCTAAATTATAATTCATTCAAGGATATTATCTGGCATGGCAACCAGTACCGGCTTGCGAGTCCCTACATAAACCCTTATGCTTCCATTTTGTATGTCCAGGCAGACCAAAAAAGGGCTGTCATGTTCACCTATCTGTCTGATTAGATC
>JAJXYG010000300.1 GCA_021780705.1 Bacteroidota bacterium | reverse complement strand
CACATATTGGACCGGGGGGCCAAGGGGGAGCTCTGTATTGCGGGAGAGCAGGTGACCCCAGGATACCTGAATCAGCCTCAAAAGAATAAGGAGTCCTTTGTGGAGATCCCATATCAACAAAAGATCATGAGGTTTTATAGGACAGGAGATGTATGCCAGTTCGATTCTGAAGGGGACATCCTTTATTATGGCAGAAAGGATTATCAGGTCAAGATACAGGGCTTTAGAATTGAATTGGGGGAGATCGAATTCCATGCCAAGGCATTTCTGGAAGGGCCTCAGGCGGTGGCATTGGACATCCACGACAAGATTTTGGGTGCCTATATCGTTTTGATAGTGGAGGGAAAGGAACAACCCACCTCAACGCTCACCCTTTATTTGAAGGCAAAGCTGCCTCCTTATATGATTCCTATGTCTGTCACTTTCCTGTCTCAGTTTCCATTAAACGCTAATGGAAAGGTGGACCGGATTGCCTTAAGACAACTGATCCAAATTTGAAAGAGAAATCATGAATATTCGAGAAGCAACAATAAGTGACATATCATTTTTAGCCCAGGCCATCATTGAGGCTGAGAAGAGCAGCACGGATGTCCTTTCCTATACCACTGTTTTTGGACTTAGTGAGGATCAAACCCACCGGTATCTTAGCGATATGCTCGGTGAGGAAATAGATGGTTGTGAATTATCAATTTCCAGTTTTCTGGTTGCAGAAGAGTTGGGAGTGCAGGTAGGGGCAGTGAGTGGATGGATCGAAGGAGCCGATGGGATTTCCTCCACTGTCCTGAAAGGTAACCTACTCTCCTACACCCTACCCAAGACTTGCCTAGAAAAGGCTGCCTCAATATATCCCCTGCTAAAGAAACTGAATATCGATTATATACAAGGCGCCATTCATAAGGGGGCGGGATATGTTATCCCAGAATACCGGGGTCAGGGTGTGCTTAAGATATTAACAGAAGAAATCATCCGGCATCTAGTCCACCAGCGACCTGAGATACCTGCGGTGTATACACAAATCTACGGAAGCAACTTTCGGGCTATTCATGCCAATCAAAAATCCGGATTTGAATTGGTAGCGAGAAAGGTTTGCCCAAATAAGGAAATTCTGAAGTACCTGCCTTCGGACTCAAAAATTATGATGAAAAAAGAATTAATAAAAAAATGAACACACTGATATGGAAAAAGAGACCGTCTTAATTAAAGTGACTGAAATACTCAGGCAGGTTTTCAAGAACCCTTCCCTGGTAATTACTGATCAAACTACCGCCCATGATGTGGACGGTTGGGATTCCCTTTCACACATGATACTGATAACGGATGTAGAAAAAGCGTTTGGAATTAAATTCCGGCTCAAGGAACTCAATAAAATGAGAAATGTGGGAGACATGGTAGACCTTATCATTCAAAAAAGCACCTAGTTATAATTAAGCCTATGAATTTTACTTCGATAGACTTTCTGATATTTTTTCCAGCCACCGTGCTAGTATATTTCCTTTTCCCTCCCAAAATCCGTTGGGTGGTGCTGCTTGCCTCTAGCTATTTTTTCTACATAAATGTTAAACCTGTTTATGTATTCCTGCTGCTGGGGGTTACCACATCCACCTATTTTCTGGCCATCCTGATGGGATCCACCCGAAATGAAAACCGAAGGAGGGCTTATGCGATCACCAATATAATTCTTGTACTGCTTCCGCTTGGCTTTTATAAATATTTTCCGGATATCAATACCGGAATGAGGAACCTTCTTCAGCACTTCGGTCTCCGGTGGCCACTTCCGGACATCAGTTTGATATTACCTATTGGAATTTCATTTTACACATTTACCTCCATTGGCTATACGATGGACGTCTATAATGAAGAAATTGAACCGGAACGTCACTTTGGAATCTTTTCCCTGTTTATTTCATTTTTCCCTTTACTGCTGGCCGGACCGATAGAACGGGCACCCCATATGCTCCCCCAATTTAGGAAGCCGCACCGGTTTAATTATGACATGGCCGTCTCTGGATTCAGGTTGATGCTCTGGGGATATTTAATGAAGTTGGTAGCAGCCGACAGGATTCACATATACCTTTATAATGTAATGGCAGATGTACCCCGGTATAGTGGCTTCACTTTGTTAGTAGCCTCTTATCTGCATCCCTTTGAGATTTATGCAGATTTTGGGGGATATTCCTTAATTGCCATGGGGTGTGCAAGGGTACTCGGTTTGGAAGTAATGAATAATTTTAACCGGCCATTCTTTGCCACCTCCATTGCGGAGCTGTGGAGAAGGTGGCACATTTCGCTTATTTTATGGCTCACTGATTATGTGTATACCCCGCTGGCCTTTTACTTTCGAAGATTCAAAATTTGGGGAATAGTCATTTCCATAATCATCACATTTGTACTGAGCGGTCTTTGGCACGCTGCCGCATGGACCTTCCTGACCTGGGGATTATTACAAGGAATCTTTCTGAGTGTAGAAGCGCTGACCAGGAACCGAAGGGATGACTTTCAAAACAAATACCAACTGAGAAAGAAACGGTGGTTTCGATTTCTATCCATATTAACCACCATCACTTTGCTTGCCGCGTCCGATATATTTGGTAATGCCAAGGATGTGCCTCAGGCATTGGAAATATTACACAAAATCGTCACCCATCCTGTAGGTCATTTATTCCTTTTCGAGGTACATACCTTCGTGCTCGGTGTTAGCGGTGCCTTGCTCATCCTGGTCAAGGATTTTCTCGACGAATACTACCCGGATCAATTCCATCTCATGGATCACCGAAACCCACTTATAAGGTATTTTGCCTACAGTTCCATTGTTCTTCTCATCTTATTATTTGGCGTCTTTGATGGAGGCCAGTTTATTTATTTTCACTTTTGAAAATAAAACATCTTTCCGGTTTAATAAAAAATTATGCGGAAGGAAAAGATTTCTACAAAAAAATTCTTCGCCTTCCGCATTAAAATATTTCTGCCACTTTATATAATCCGAAAACCTTAAAGCTTAAGGATCTTAATTGTTTGCATTTCCACGCTACTGAAATACACGGTCACCGCATAGGCACCTTTGCCCAGATTACTCAGGTTAAGGGGTTGTTTGATGCTGGTTTGCCCTGAATTAATTTCGGTTTTATAAACCACCTGTCCGCTCATATTTGTCACGGTAACCAGAATATGAGGAATGGGCAGTGAGGTCGTGATCTCAAGGGTAGTGTTGTCTACCACAGGATTCGGATACACATTCATGCTGTTGCTAGGGTTGTTCACTACCAGATTCAGCCTGGGCGCAGCCACGATCACCATAACCGTGTCTGTAGCAGTGCCACCCAAATTATCCGTTACCGTAAGAGTGAACACATAATTTCCATACACCAATCCGGTTACCGGAGTACTCTGGTTGAACGGAGAAGCCATATTGGCCATTGAAGGTCCGGAAATCTCCCGCCAGGTATAGGAATTGATCGTTCCATATTTATCGGTCACGCTTCCGGAAAGGGTCACACTATCCTGGGGAAGTGAAATCATTTGATCGGGTCCCGCATTTACACTGGGAGGAAGATTGGCGCCCACACTTACGGTAACCAGGGTGGTGGAAGAACTTGAAATGCCTTTGCTGTTGGTTACTACCAATTGAAATTTGTATACACCCTGAACCAATCCAGACACCAGGGTGGAAGAAGAATCCTTACTTCCAATGGCTGAAGAAGAGGGACCTGAGAGTTGGACCCACTTGTAGGTGACTTTTCCCCCATTTTGATCAGTGCCATAACCAAACAGTGTAGTACTGTTTGTAGGAAGTGTAATAGCCTGGTTAGGACCGGCATTGGCCACTGGCGGAATAACCGGGGCCGGATTTACCGTTACCTGTACGATGCTGATTCCGATGGCACCATTATTGTCGGTTACCTTCAACTGAAACTGATATATACCGGGCACTAAACCGGTGATCACTGTGGCTGCAGAACCCGGATTGCGGATTGAATAAGCCGCAGGCCCTGAAATCTTGGTCCAAAGGAAACTTACCACATTGCCATCCTGGTCACTTCCGCTTCCGGCAAGAACCACTGAGTCCAAAGGAAGGGTGATGGTCTGATTTGGCCCTGCACTGGCCACAGGGGGAATATTGGGCGCAGGATTGACCTGCACCTGCATGGTAGAAGTCCCGGTTGCACCCTGGTTGTCCACCACCTGCAACTGGAACTGGTAAGTTCCCTTAATCAATCCGGTCACAGTAGTACCGGCTGAACCGGGATTGGTGATGGTAGCATTAGAAGGACCGGCCAACCTGATCCATTTGTAAGTAACCACCGAGCCATCCGGGTCATTTCCTGAACCTGACAGGGTTACGCTGCTTGCAGGCAGGCTTATGGTCTGGTTGGGGCCTGCATTGGCTACCGGGGCGATATTGGCTGCAGGCTTAACGATTACCTGGGTAATACTGGTACCTACTGCCCCATTATTATCGGTCACCTTCAACTGGTATTGATATACACCCTGAACAAGTCCTGTTACGATGGAAGTGGCCAGTCCCGGATTCGTTATAGTAAAGCTGGAAGGCCCTGAAATCCAGGTCCAAGTATAGCTTACGATTGTACCGCTTCCCGGTA
>JAJXYG010000084.1 GCA_021780705.1 Bacteroidota bacterium | reverse complement strand
AAATCCATTATGACCTTCCTGAAATGGAAGAGATCCTTAGAGATACCTACGGGATCACTGTCTACCAGGAACAGGTTATGCTGTTGTCACAGCGACTGGCAGGATTTAGCAAGGGGGACGCGGACATATTGCGAAAAGCAATGGGTAAGAAGCAAAGGTCCGTACTGGATAAAATGAAGGCCCAATTCATTGAAGGCGCCTTAAAGAACCATCACCCCACTCAGATACTGGAGAAGATTTGGACTGACTGGGAGTCATTTGCCCAATATGCCTTTAATAAATCCCATTCTACCTGCTATGCGTACGTGGCCTACCAGACGGCCTACCTAAAGGCTCATTATCCGAGCGAATACATGGCAGCCGTATTGAACCATGCCGGATCTATTGAGAAGATTACCTTTTTTATGGAGGAGTGTAAACGGATGGGCCTCACAGTGCTCGGGCCTGACATTAATGAATCTCAGAAAGGCTTTGCTGTAAACAAGAAAGGGGAAATCCGTTTTGGATTCAGCGGCATGAAGGGGGTTGGAGAGTCCGCCATAGAAAACATCATTGAAGAAAGGAACAAAAGAGGACCCTTTCAATCCATATTTGACCTGATTAAAAGAGTCAACCAACGGGCTGTAAACAAGAAGTCGCTGGAAAGTCTCGCCTATGCAGGTTCCTTTGATTGCTTCACTGATATGCACCGCGCTCAGTATTTCCATGCAGCTCCCGGGGAATTGGTAAACGGCATTGAAAAGATCATTCGATTTGGAAACCAGTATCAGACCCAACTTACCAGCAGTTCACATACCTTGTTCGGTGACTTGAAAATGGCTGATATTACCCCCCCGGCACTTCCAGATTGTGAACCTTGGCCACTGGTCCGGTTACTGGATTATGAAAAAGAAGTCACCGGCATGTTCATGAGCGGGCATCCCTTGGACAATTTTTCATTCGAATACCGCCATTATGGGATCACCCCTATTGCAGAGTTTAATGAATACAAGGAAATCGTGAATTTGCGGCCAGGAGCTGCAAAAACCTTCAGAATTGCGGGCCTGGTTTCTGATGCGCAGCACCGGACCTCCAAAAATGGGAATAAGTACGGAGTGCTAAGTTTGGAAGATTATTCCGGGAAAATGGAATTAATGCTTTTCAGTGATGATTATGTCCGGTTCAGCAATTACCTTGAACCGGGCCTGGTACTTTACCTTACGGGCTCCTTCCGTCAGCGGTTCAAAAAGTCTGAATTTGAATTTAAAGTATCCCAGATTTCTCTGTTGGAATCCATCAAAAAGTCCCTTACGAAGAAACTCATGATCGAAATGGCTCCTTCAAAAGTCTCCGAGCCTTTAATTGAGTTTTTATCCCAGAATTTCAAGAACAATCCTGGCCCTTCCGCCTTGAAATTCAATATATCAGATCCGGACACCCAAATGAAAATCGGGTTATACACCATTGACCACGGAATTGAGATGAATGACGAATTGGCTCATTACCTGCAAAAAAATCCCGACTTGGAAATTCATGTAGAATTAACATAATGTGGATATGACATTAATGCACATCCTCCAATTTGGCCGTAATTTTGCCGTTTCCGAATCATCCAGGCCAGCCTGGGCGGATAGGTAACCAAACAAATTATACCAATTTATCATATTTTATCACTTTAAAAAAAGGAATTAAAATGACATTAGAATACACCGACACCAATTTCAAGGAAAAAGTGCTGGATTCAGACAAATTAACCATGATTGATTTTTGGGCTGAGTGGTGTGGACCCTGCCGGGCTATTGGACCTGTGGTAGAAGAATTATCTAAAGAATACGATGGTAAGGTAAATATTGGAAAGGTAAATGTGGATCAAAACCCGCAACTGAGCATTAATTATGGGATCACCAGCATACCGGCCATCCTCTTTGTAAAAGGAGGAAAGGTGGTAGACAAACTTGTGGGAGCCCAGCCAAAATCAAATTTTGTCAAAAAGATTGAGGCTCATAAATAGAATTTCCCTTTGAAGATTAAAAAGAATACCCGGATTTCCCAGTCCGGGTATTTTTATGTCAAAGCTTTCTGGAGGAAGGGACCCTGCCGCAGGGTAAAATCCTATACCCGTTTGCGATAATTCAGTATGGCCCAGGTATTGAAAAATACGGCAAACCCCAATACTGCCAGAATGTGATGAACAATATCACGCAGGCCACTTCCCTTCAGGATCACCATTCTCATGACCTCAATAAAATACGAAACCGGATTGAACCAGGTGATCACTTGCGCCCAATGGGGCATGCTTTCAATTGGAGTAAACAAGCCGCTCATCAGATTAAATATCATTGTGATAAAGAAGGCCACCAAAAAAGACTGCTGCTGGGTCTGGGCGTAGGTGGAAAGCAGTAGGCCCAAACCCAGCAGGGCCAGGAGATATACTGCCGAAAAGGCATAGATGGTGAGGTAGTTCCCAAGCGGAATGATCCCATAGACAAACCGCGCAATTCCAAGGCCCAGGGTCAATACGACCAGGGCTAATACCCAAAACGGAATCAGCTTGCCCAGGATAAAATACGTCTTTTTGATAGGGCTCACATTGATCTGTTCTATGGTCCCCAGCTCTTTTTCCTTTACAATATTGAGCGCGGCGAAATTGGACCCGATAATGGTCACCAACATGACCAAAATCCCCGGAACCATGAAATACTGATAATTCATATTCGGATTATACCAGTCACTATAGGTCACATCGATCATGGGCAGAGGATTCATTCGGGGAAATTGAATCCATTCCGTTCGTATTTCTCCATTGAAGTCCTGGATAATCCCCTGGATATAGGCAGTACCCAAGCCAGCCTTGATCCCGTTTATGGCATTGGCGGCCACAAACAACTGCACCTTATTTTCATTGACAAGCTTTCTTTCAAAATGTTCGGGAATATCGAGCACGAGATCTGTCTTATCCTGCTCGATGGCTTTGAGGGCCTGCGGGAAGGTGGGACTGTAATCCTTGAGTCTGAAATAACCAGAAGAAACAATCTTATTAATCAGGCGCTGGGAATATTGGGTATGGTCATGATCAATGACTCCCAGGTTGATGTTTTTAATCTGGTAATCTGCAGCAAGCGGCAGTATCAGCAACTGGATCATGGGTGCAAAAAACAGGATTCGGAAAATTGAAGGATCCCTGAGTATTTGCCGAAACTCTTTCTGAAGTAAAAATTTCAACACCCTCATATGAGCCTAATTTTAAAATTTTTAATACTGAGCCCCAGCAGCGCCAGGGTCATGGCAACCAGGATCAGTGTTTCCTTCCAAATTGCCATGAAGCCAAGCCCTTTGATCATTACCGATACGACAATGATATAATACCACCTAGCTGGCACGAAATTGGAAAGAATGCGAAGCGGTAATGGCATATTTTCAATGGGAAATAAAAAGCCACTAAATAACAAGGTGGGCAGGAAAAGGCTCAATAATGAAGTGAACATAGCTGCCTGTTGGGTCTTGGCTCCGTTTGAAATCAGAATTCCTATGGAAAGAGCCGTGATGGTAAATAGTACACTCTCCCCAATCAATAACCACAGGCTTCCGTTAATGGGCACATTGAGCACAAAGACGCTGAGCACCAGGATACAGGCAATATTGAATACCGATACCGCCAGATAGGGAATCGTCTTGGCAATAATAATCCGAAAGGGTTTTAAAGGAGAAACCAGGATCACTTCCATGGTACCCAGTTCTTTTTCTCTTACGATGGCAATGGATGTCATCATGGCACACACCAGCATCAATACCAGCGCCATCACCCCGGGCACGAAATTATACGAGGATTTAAGCTCCGGGTTATATAACATTCTGACCTGGGTTTTGATGGTATAAGGCAATTCCTGATGTTGATTCAACCGGTCCTGGTAATCCTGGATGATGGCCATGGCGTAGTTGGTAAGGGTATTGGCGGTATTTGGATCAGAAGCATCGGCTATTAACTGAATCTGGGCCCTGTTATAATGCAGCAGGTCATTTTGAAAATTTTCCGGAAATATAATGGCCAGTCTGATTTTCCCTTCCCGAAAGGTTTTGCCGATGTCCTTATAAGAATGAAGGCTTTTGGTAATGGTGAAATACCGGCTGGCGTCAATTTCGCGGGTTATTTCCGTGGAGGCATTGTCCTTTGACTTGTCATATACTGCGACCTTAGAATCCTTTACTTCATTGGTAAGTGCAAAGCCATACAGGATGATCTGTACAATTGGCATCCAAATGAGAATGATGAGGGTGCGTCTGTCCCTCCAGATGTGTAGCCATTCTTTCTTTACAAATACGAAAAATTGTTTCATTCCTTTGCCTTTTTGTTATTCTGTCCTCACGGCCTTTCTGGCCAGGTGAAGGAAAACCTCGTCCATGGTATCTGCCTTAAAGTCCCGTTTAAGATTTGCAGGGGTATCCAGTGCATCAATTCGTCCATCTACCATGATAGATACCCGGTGGCAATATTCTGCCTCATCCATGTAATGGGTGGTGACAAAAATGGTTATTCCTCTTTCGGCCGCTTTATAGATCAGGCTCCAGAATTCCCTCCTGGTGATGGGATCTACCCCATCGGTGGGTTCATCCAGAAAGACGATAGCCGG
>JAJXYG010000240.1 GCA_021780705.1 Bacteroidota bacterium | reverse complement strand
CAGTTTTCCCAGCTCCTCAATAGTCTTGATGACTGTTTCTTTTCTTTTTGCGAGGTCTATAAAATATTTGAGCTGGTCAATAACCCGGGTAATCATCACCTCGTCGAGATTGGAGGTAGCTTCCTTTCGGTAACGGGCAATAAAGGGGATTGTGGCTCCTTCGGTATGGAGTCCTTCGATATTGAGTACTTGCTTAAGGGTAATATTCAGGCTGCGGGAGATTTCCTGGGCATATTTGAGTTCCATAGGATCGGTTTTTTAAGGTGGCAAATTTATATAACGGGCAGACTCAAAAAAATTTGTTTATTCCCGAAATAGTAGTGTGGGTGTGGCAGCCGCTACTCTCGGGTTCCCAATCAAATCCTTCCTCCAAAAATGCACTATGCCGGCAAGCTGACGATGAATTCGCAACCTTTCCCCGGCTCGCTATCCAATAGAATATTTCCACCATGAGCCTTAATGATATCATAACTCAGGCTGAGCCCAAGGCCGGTACCTTCTCCCGTGGGTTTGGTGGTAAAGAAGGGTTGGAAGATTTTATCCCTGATTTTTTCAGGAACCCCATCCCCATTGTCCTTAATATGAATTTCCACCCCATCCGCCCCTTGCCCGGTAATCCTCCGGGTCCGTACCTGGAGCACCGGTTCAAAACCCTTCCCTTCCCGTATTCTTTTTTGCGTGATCGCATAAAATGCATTGCTGAACAGGTTAAGCAGGACTCGGCCTATCTCCTGGGGCACAAGTTGCAGGGTTCCCGCGTTGGGATCAAATTCCTTGTTCACGGTAGCTAAAAAGGATTTGTCCCGGGCCTTCAGGCCATGAAAGGCCAGTTGCAGATATTCCTCAGTGAGTGCGTTAATGTCAGTGGTTTCCCTGATCCCGGAACTGGACCTGGAATGCTGAAGCATCCCCTTGATGATTGCAGCTGCTCTTTTGCCATGGTGATTGATCTTTTCTTCATTGCTGATCACATCCCCTGCAATTTCACTGGCTTCACCCAGGTTACCTTTTTGGATTTCATCCTTCAAATCACCCAATAGTTCCTGGTTTACTTCGGAGAAATTATTTACAAAATTTAGCGGATTTTGAATTTCGTGGGCAATTCCCGCTGTTAGTTCCCCCAGTGAAGCCATCTTTTCGGACTGGATCAACTGGGACTGGGTAGCCTTCAATTCCTTCAGGGTCTCTTCAATCTTTCTGTTTTTTTCATCCACCTTCTCCTTTTCTTCCCGGATCTGACGGGTGGCTACCTCCACCTTAAAGGCCAGTCTGTTTTTCTGGGCTATGAGCCGGCGGCTGTTGTAGTATATAAACAGGGTGATCAGGGAGAGGGCCAGGATCCCGTAAAGCGCTTCCATCCACCAGGTCTGCCACCAGGGAGGGTATACGCTAAATCTATAGGACAGGGGGGCGCTCCAGATTCCGGACGGCCCCTGGGCTTTCACCTGAAAGGTATAGGTTCCTTCATTTATATTGCCAAAGGTTGCAGCAGATTCGGTAGAGGGGGGGCTCCATTCCTGGTCATAGCCTTCCAATAAATACTGATATTTCACCTGTGAATTTCTGCCGGTTTCCACAGCATTGAATTCAAAGGTGATATTGTTATTCGCATGGGGCAGTTTGAGTTGTTGGGGCACCGGGTACCATCTTGATATCCCACTGAAGAAAATATCCCCGAATTTAGCCACCATACTGTCTCTTTCCGCCTTGCTCAATTGCCTCCCAAATGTGGTTACCTCCTCAGTGATCCTGCCAGGTATCGATCCGGTATCTCCCGATGGGGTAGGTGGAGAAGCCTTCAGGTCACTCCAGCAAATAGTCTGGTTATTGATGTGAACGGCTTGGATGACCACCTGCGAAGGAGCGGTTGCGGGGTACCTAAGTCCGCGGGGGTCGAAGCGAACCAGCCCGGTTTTATCGGAACCGGTCCCGATCCATATTATTCCATCCGAATCCCTGAACATGGTTCCGGGGCCCGTGTTGACGTCTTTGACAGGATATCCGGTTTGGGTATTAAATATCCTGCCTACCCGGTAATGTTTCAAGGACCCGCCTTGGGAGGAAGTGTGTGCATACAATTCGCAAATTCCCTTATTGGTCCCCAAAATGAAAGTATCGGCCTCCTCCTGAACAATCTGGGTCACAAAATTATCAGGGAGTCCGTCTTCGGTGGTATAATTTTCAAATAACGGTCCACGTAAGGGCGCTCCATTTTTCATGGTTTCCTGAAGGCTGTCCAAGACAGCCCTTCTAAGCAAGCTCACTCCTTTTTGGGTGCAAAACCAAAGATCACCACGTTTGTCTTCCAGGATGGTCCAGACCACGTCGCTGGCAAGCCCCTGCGCAGTAGTAAAATTGGTAAAGGATTTTCCGTCAAATTCGCTGATTCCCCCGCCAAAGGTGGCAAACCAAAGAGTTCCGGTATGATCTTCAATGATGCTGTATATGGCGTTACCGGCCAGGCCCTGACTGGTGCTATAATTGGTGAATTCTTTGCCATCAAATTTGCTTACGCCGTTGCGGGAGGTACCAAACCACATATTACCCTCCCGGTCGCTGGCCATAGCATATACCACATTATAGGCCAGTCCCTGGGCAGCAGTATACTGGGTAAAGCGCTTTCCGTTAAACCGGGATACCCCGCCTCCATAGGTTCCAAACCAAAGGCTTCCCTCTCGGTCACTGGCAATACTGTACACCAGGTTGCTTGGGAGGCCTTGGGAAGTGGTATAGTTTTCCAGGGACTTTCCATCATAACGGGACACCCCTCCGGAATAGGTAGCAAACCAAAGGTTTCCTGAAGAGTCCTGCGCAATACTGTACACCGCACTGTTGCCCAACCCCTGGGCCGATGTAAAATTGGTGAAGCTATTTCCCTCATATTCGGTAACTCCACCCCCTTCTGTGCTGAACCAGAGATCCCCTGAATTATCCTCCACGATGCTGCTGACCTCGTTATTGGAAAGCCCCTGGGCTTTGGAATAATTGGTAAATTTCCCCTGATGGAATTTGCTGACTTCGCCTCCGGCGGTGCCTATCCAGATATCGCCACCATGGTCTGCGCTTATCGAAGAAATATGATTGCTTGCCAGGCCCTGGGTGGTGGTGAAATTCTTAAAATCGTGTCCGTCAAACCGGCTTACCCCTCCTGCTTTGGTGCCTATCCATAACTGCCCCTTCAAATCTTCTGCAATACCCGTCACTGAATTTCCTGCCAGCCCCTGGGTGGTCGCATAATTGGTAAATGAGTGCCCATCAAATTCGCTCACCCCGTTTCCAAGGGTACCCAGCCATAATTTACCTGCATGATCCACTTCAATACACTTCACGGTATTACCTGCCAATCCCTGGGTATTAGTATAATTGGTAAACTTTTTCCCGTCATATTTACTTACCCCGCCTCCCAGGGTCCCCATCCACAGGTTACCGGAAGAATCCACAGCAATACTGTAAATAACATTGCCGGCAAGTCCATCCTGGGTCGTATAGGTAGTAAAGCGGTTCCCGTCGAATTTGCTCACCCCGCTGCCGTCCGTGCCAAACCAAAGATTACCCTCCCGATCCTGGGCGATACTCCAGACCACATCATAGGCCAACCCTTGGGCAGTCGTGAAGTTTCTGAATTTCTTCCCGTCAAATTCACTTACCCCCCCTCCATTGGTCCCAAACCATAGATTGCCCATTTGATCTTTAAAACTGCAATAGACCTCATCAAGTGCCAGTCCCTCATCGGAGGAATAGCTCATGAAAAAGCCTCTTCCCTGGGCATCCTCATCGATACTGCGATGAGAGCCGCTGTCCAGAAAATAGTGCCACCTGGGAGGGCTGAGACGCTGCCCGGAAGCAGCAACCACGCCACTCCCAGCCTCGGGCACCCTAATGACCAGAGGTTTTGATACGGTATCCAACCGGGTAATTTTAGGCCTTGCCGAAGGAGGCAGTGCACGCAGCGAGATAACCTGAGGATAGGGAAGGGTATCCATGGTAGTAGCCATTGGAGCAGTTTCAGGTGACCCGGGGTGGCATCCGAACAGGACCACTCCAAGGATGGCGGGAATGAAAAGCCTTATAAGCGCTCCACTTCCCCCTTTCCCAATGGAACTCTTTTCCGTTTTTGATACTTTGGTAAACATATGATGCCTTCCTGATGATTGTTTGATTCTTGCCTTAACCAGCCCAAGTCAAGCCCATGCTTCAGGTGAAGGCGGATTCCGGGGCAACCACGATCCCATTGCGGGGGATGGTTCATTATGAAGATAATCAACTTTATTGGGTTTAATCATGCAATTTCGGGTGCCCGGTTTTCTGACAATCCCCAGCCGGATACTACAATTTATCCCTTCCGGGGCCGGTTAGGGTTCCCTGAAAAATATTTCAAAAATGAAAATAAAAAGATATTTCTAATGAATTAATTTCTCTAAATTGCTATTGAAAGGGCCTTTTAAAAACCCCTTTTTTATTAACTCAATTAAAAAATTCGTTATGGCAAAAGCAAAAAAAGCTGCCCCAAAAAAAGCAGCGCCAAAGAAAGCAGCCGCTAAGAAAGCTGCACCCAAGAAAGCTGCACCAAAAAAAGCTGCTCCTAAGAAAGCTGCTCCAAAAAAGGCCGC
>JAJXYG010000075.1 GCA_021780705.1 Bacteroidota bacterium | reverse complement strand
CAAAGGATGAATGGTTCCCAGAAGGCAGCGCATCTTTTTCTGAAAGAAGCCCGGTGGCTGGTGCTTACCCCCGGTACGGCATTTCATTATTTGCTGAGGAATACCGGCGATCCGGTGGCCAATTGCCATAAGGCTCCTGCAAAGGATTTTGAAAAGAAATTGCTTCTTTCCGGGGAAATTATCGGTCTGTTTGAGGAGCTGATCTTAAAATTGAAAGAATTTAATCCCAGGCTGAATATCCTATTTACCATTAGTCCGGTACGTCATGTCCGCGATGGCCTGATTGAAAACAATCGCAGTAAAGCAAATCTGATTGAGGCCATTCAGTCCCTCATGGATACCCACCCCCAAGTGTATTATTTTCCGGCCTATGAACTCGTCATCGATGTGCTGCGTGATTACCGGTTTTATAAGAGCGACCTGGTTCATCCAAATGAAAGTGCTACCGACTATGTATTTGAAGTGTTTTGCCGTACCTGGCTATCCAGGGAGGATGAATCCCTGTTCAGCCAGGTGAAGGAGATTGTTCAGGCGGCGGGTCATCGGCCATTTCATAAGAATGGAGCTGATTACAAGGACTTCGCAAGTTCGATTCTTGAAAAAATCGCGACGGTTGAACAACAGTTTCCCTTTATAGAATTTTCCAGGGAAAAATCCCTGTTTCTTGAGTCGGCATAAAGTGATGGTAGCGCATCTCCTGAATAAATCAGCTTTTTTAATGGATCGCAGTGATCAGGGTTGATCCACTTTTACTTTCTGATTTTACAATGCCAAATCCCGGGGCGAACCATTCGGTTTGATCCATTTTTATCGGAATCCCGATCCCTGCGGTACGCATGGTCATATGGACGGTACTGGTGATTTTGAAGCAATCCCAGGTGCCTGCGGGGGTGGTGACGGATTCCTTGTCTAGCACTTTTCGGTCTACAACCTGCATGTCCATGCTTTGTTTCATTCCATGGGTGCTGACATCCAAATGCATGGTCGCATCTTTAAGCTGATCGCCTGCCTTCATGGAAGAAGGATATTCGATATATACATTGGAGGCAGTAGCGCTGGCATCATTGAATTGAGGAGAATTGGATTGAGGCATGTTCATTTTAATATCCATCATCAGCATTCCCCCATCGCATTGGATTTTGTTAGTCGCCTTCATGGTGGATTTCCCCTTTTTATCAAAGATCTCCTCATCAACCGTTGCCGTGAGTGAATTACCCATTGATTGCACTCCGGTCACATGGTAAACCAGTTTGCCCACTTCGGAACCTTTTCGATTATAGGTGGTCATTTCAATGTTCTTATTATTCTGAAGGAAATAATAGGACTGGCAATCCTGACCGAAGATGGACATGGAAGCCAGGAGACCTATGGCTAATAATGTCTTTTTCATTTTGGAAATTTTTGTTCCTAATATACCAAATTTTGCTCAATGAAGCGGATCCCATTGCTTTCAAGTTCCGCAAGAACCGGCTCGTATATTTCTGGCAGGACTGGGATGTGCAGTCCTCGGGTAGGGATTTTTCCGGTGAGGATCAGCTTGGCAGCAATTCCCAAAGGAAGTCCCACGGTCTTGGCCATGGCTGTACGTTGCTGGTCTTCTCCTTTGACTATCAGGGTACTGGTTGTCAGGTAGTTTTTCCCGTTTGATTCATAAGCTATTTCGTGGAGCATTACAATCATGTCATGATCGCGGGGGGACATGGCCAGTTTCTTTTCAATAATTGCCTGCAGGAGGGCTGCTGAACATTTCTTTTCTACCGTAATAGGATCTGGACTGTCTAGTTCCAGATAGGCCAGTAATTCCCGAACCAGGGTATCCCCCAAATAGTGTTCCCTGATTTCCGGGGCAGAAGTGGTCTTCAACTCAAACCACTCCGAGTAGGTTTGGCATTTTTTGATTAATGCCTCATCTTCCGTGTCGGTCAAGCCAAGGTTGACCACCGCATTCCAGCCTGTACAAAAGGCAGGATGGCGAAGGGTAGTCCGGATAAATTCGCTAGTATCCTCAAGCCCGTAGGTGTGCTGGTAGGAAATGGAATCACGGTTGGGATACCAGGCCAGGTTCCCAAGTCCTGGAACTTCCACTTCCTGGCAGTGCTGAAATACTTCCCGGTAGGGCCTGGAAATTAACTGGTTTGCCGACTTGAAAATGGCCCCCGAATGACCGGCCATCACAATGTTGCCAGGGTTCCAGGTTATCTTGTAATGCCAGGGGTTATTGTCGCTCTCGGGAGCTACCAGGCCACCGCAATGGGATTTGAAAGAAATGATCTTGCCGCCCTTGCTTCTGATCTCGTTAATGAGCTTCATGGCACTCATATGGTCGATTCCCGGATCCAGGCCGGTTTCACAGAGGAAAAGCAGGTCTTTTTGTTTGATTTCCAGTGCCAGGTGCCGCAAATTCTGGTCCACATAAGAGGCAGTAAGTAGGTGCCTGGAATATTGCAGACAATCCTGGGCAACCCAGTAGTGCAGGTGGGGAGGCAGCATTGATATTACCAGATCTGCCTTTTTAATCAGTTTTACTCTCTCGGGCCCATGATTGACGTCTACGGATACTGCATAGGCACTTTTTATGCCCCTGACTTTTGCCTGTGCCATGGCCAGGTCGGAGTCACAGACACACAGTTTCCACCCAAATTCCTGGCAGGCTTTTCCCAGATATTCAATCAGGAGAGTGGCTGACTTTCCTGCACCCAGGATTAGAATTTCTTTCATGGTTTTTTGAATTTTCGGTTTTAGGGGTGCAGTATCCCCAACAGCATTGATGGGAAATTTGCAGCCAAAATCTTCTAGAGGGAGGTTCGGGATTCTTACCCAAAGGAAAGGATAAAAGCCCACCGAATGGCAAAATGATAGGGGAATTTTATTTTCCACACAGATGGCCTGAATGGTGAAAAAAAATCCCGGATTTCTACTGGTTTTCCAAGGAAAAACCCCTTGTAAAACCTATATTTGCCGACAGCTTACAGTGTATGGATACAACAGATGATCAAATGCCGGAAAATGGTCAGGAAAGAGGCCGGCTTATTCCCATTAACATAGAAGAACAAATGAAATCCGCTTACATCGATTACTCGATGAGCGTGATTGTTGGACGTGCACTTCCCGATGCCCGGGATGGGTTAAAACCTGTCCATCGGCGCATTTTGTATGGAATGTATGAGATGGGCAATCTCTACAACCGGCCTTACAAGAAATCCGCGCGTATTGTGGGGGATGTGATGGGTAAATACCATCCACACGGAGATTCTTCCATCTATGATACCATGGTCCGTATGGCGCAGGATTGGAGTATGCGCTATACCCTGGTGGATGGCCAGGGAAACTTTGGCAGCCAGGATGGCGACAGCCCTGCTGCCATGAGGTACACCGAGGTTCGCCTGGAAAGGATTGCCGAGACTATGTTGGATGATATTGAGAAGGATACTATTGATTTTCAGCTCAACTACGACGATACTACCAAAGAACCTACCGTATTACCCACCCGCATTCCACAATTGCTATTAAATGGTTCCAGCGGGATCGCGGTAGGGATGGCCACCAATATGCTGCCGCATAATCTTTCCGAAGTGGTGGACGGCTGTATTGCCTACATAGACAACAAGGAAATTTCCATTGAAGAATTAATCAAAATCGTCAAGGCCCCCGATTTCCCAACCGGAGGGATCATTCATGGATATGATGGGGTGAAGGAAGGGTTTATGACCGGCAGGGGCAGGGTGGTACTTCGCGGAAGAGTCAATGTCGAAACCGCCAAAAATGGCAAAGAGAAGATTGTCATATCCGAGGTTCCTTACCAGGTGAACCGGGACAGTCTGACCGAAAAAATCGGGCACCTGATCAATGACAAGATAATTGAAGGGGTTTCTGACGTAAACAACGAGAGTAACAAGGAGGGCACCCGGATTGTGGTAGAACTCAAAAAAGATGCCATCGCCCAGGTAGTTATCAACCATCTCTACAAGCATAGTGAACTGCAGACTTCTTTTGGAATCAATAATGTGGCCCTGGTGAAAGGGAGACCCAAGATATTGAACCTGAAGGATCTTGTTCGGGAATTTGTGGACTTCAGGCATGAGGTGGTAGTGAGAAGGACCCAGTTTGAATTGCGTAAGGCTGAAGAAAGGGCGCATATCCTGGAAGGATATCTTAAAGCCCTGGATCACCTGGATGAAGTCATTACCATGATCCGGAACTCATCTACTCCCGACCTGGCGAAGGAAGGTTTGATGAGCCAGTTCGATATGAGTGAAATCCAGGCCAAGGCTGTGCTGGAATTGAGGCTTCAGCGGCTTACCGGGATGGAAAGGGAAAAAATCAAAAATGAACATGAAGAAACCCAGGCATTGATTGGGCGTCTAAAGGAAATACTGGGTAATGAATCTCTAAGGTTTGCGGTGATAAAAGGAGAACTTGAAGAAGTAAAACAAAAGTTCGGGGATCCCCGTAAGACCGAGATTACCTACCTGGCTGATGATATCAGCATGGAGGATTTGATTGAGGAAGAAGGAAACCCGGATTTGAAGCTTCGTGTTTTCGTGACGGGGGGGGGATGCTCCGGTTTCCAGTATGGATTTACCTTTGACGAGGTGGCCAACGAAGACGATACGTCTT
>JAJXYG010000378.1 GCA_021780705.1 Bacteroidota bacterium | reverse complement strand
ATTCATTTTCAAATAAATAATTTATGAATGTAGTTTTGCCAGCACCTTTTGATCCATGATATCCTTTAGTCGGGGATTGAAGTGCAACCCAATACAGCATGCGGAAAACAAGGGGGGATCCATGCTTTCAAAATGAACCTGGTTCAGGTTGAGCCCGATCCCGATGACCGCCCACTGCCATAAATTACCTTTAATGACGTTTTCAATCAGGATCCCGCCTGCCTTACTGTCATTGATATAAATATCATTGGGCCACTTAATTTTTAAATTTTCCTTAATGTTTTCCTGGAAAAAATCCCGGCAACCCAGTGAAACCGCCGCACTGAGCCGGAACTGGTCCACCACGGGCAGCCACTGCATCTGCACGACCAGGGTAAGGATCAGATTGGCCCCCCTTTCACTGCGCCAGGTCCTTCCCATCCTGCCTTTCCCGGCGGTTTGGTCCAGGGCGAAAACCGCATCCCCGTGCGCCAATTCCCCCAGCTGAACCATCTCCATGGCATAGTTGTTGGTACTATCGATCTGATCGAGAATAACTAATCTTTTGGCATCAAATGGCATGGGGGTATAATAAGAATTAGTATTTTTGATAATCTGGATGAAAATGCAAAAAAACCGCAATCTACCAGATTTATATTTATAAATCTATACTCAGGAACCGTATAGAGTGCAAATAAAATGAACACATTTGAATAATTTAACCGTATTGGCCTCTAGGAAAAAGCCTACTCTTACCAGATTAACCCGAAACAGCAAGATCTTTAAAACCATCATTCATGCTATCACGGAAAAGAAAGGTGCGCAAATTGTCAGTCTCGACCTTAGGAAAATACCGGAAGCTGTTTCTGATTTTTTCATTATTTGCGAAGCGTCTAACAATATACAGCTGAAAGCCATTGCCGATTTTGTGGAGTATGAAGTGAAGAGACAGTGCGGGGAAATTCCCTACAAACATGAAGGACGGCAGGCGGAACAGTGGATATTGATCGATTTTGTGAACGTGGTGGTGCACATTATGCTGCCGGCACCCAGGAAATTCTATAAGCTGGAGGAAATGTGGCATGACGCGGTGCGGACAGAACACTGAACCGGTCCTGAACCCTGAAATAAACAAATTATATCCGCCCGGATTGTGTGGGAAATCCCCGCACCAGAAGGCAGAACCACTAAAATTGCAAGGCAATCAACACATATGGCAACTGAAGACAAGATAAAGAAGACCCTGCCTAAAAGGGTGAATCCGATGAACAATATGGGTGGGGGGGAAGAAGACCCAAAGAAAAGGCCCCGCCTGAGTATTTATTGGGTATATGCAGTCATATTCGCAGCCATCATAGGCTACAACGTCATTGGAAGATCCACCTCCAACGGCTTTGAAATCGCAGATACCCAGTTTTACTCCATGGTCAAAAAAGGGGATGTCGATCAGATCAAGACTGTGGGCAACAAAAAGCTGGTCAGGGTCTTTGTGAGCCAGGATGCCTTTGACAAGGACTCTGTGTTCCTGAAACAGGTGTTTGGCCAAAACTTTGAGGCGGCTAAAAAAATTCCGGCCCCCCAGGCCTATTTCAGTATTATCAAAGACGAAACCTTTGCTGCGGCCATGCTGCAGTTCTACAAGGACAACCCCGATGTGAAGCAGGTGCCCGACAAACCGGGAGATGAAGGAGAACTCTTCAGCCAGATTGTAACCACCCTGCTTCCGATCCTGCTCATCGGACTGCTGTTCATCATGATGATGCGAAAAGTGGGCGCCGGCGGTGGAGCCGGAGGACCCGGAGGGATATTCAATATCGGAAAATCCAAGGCTACCCTCTTTGACAAGGGAGCCAGGGTCAATATCAATTTCGGAGATGTGGCGGGCCTCGATGAGGCCAAGGTGGAAGTAATGGAAATCGTCGATTTTCTGAAAAATCCCAAGAAATATACCGCCCTGGGCGGAAAGATCCCCAAGGGAGCGCTCCTGGTAGGCCCTCCCGGAACCGGGAAAACCCTATTGGCAAAGGCCATGGCAGGAGAGGCGCAGGTGCCCTTCTTCAGTTTGAGCGGAAGTGATTTTGTGGAAATGTTCGTGGGTGTGGGCGCCAGCAGGGTGAGGGATCTGTTCAAGCAGGCCCGTGAAAAGGCCCCCTGTATTATATTTATTGATGAAATTGATGCCATCGGACGGGCCCGGGGCAAGAACATGATGATGAGCAATGACGAAAGGGAAAATACCCTGAACCAGCTGCTCGTGGAAATGGACGGGTTCTCCACCGACATAGGAATCATCATCCTGGCTGCCACCAACCGGCCGGATGTGCTGGATAGCGCCCTGCTCAGACCCGGAAGGTTTGACAGGCAGATCACCATTGACCGGCCGGACCTGGTAGGAAGGGAGGCGATTTTCAAGGTGCACCTGCTGCCCATCAAGATTTCCGAGAGCCTGGATGTCCATAAGCTGGCTGAACAAACCCCCGGGTTCGCCGGGGCCGATATTGCCAATGTATGTAATGAAGCGGCCCTGATCGCAGCCCGAAAAAATAAGGAAGCGGTAGACATGTCGGATTTCCAGGATGCCATTGACCGGGTGATCGGGGGACTGGAAAAGAAAAACAAGATCATCCTGCCGGAGGAAAAGGAAATCATCGCCTATCACGAGGCCGGGCACGCCATCTGCGGATGGTTCCTGGAACATGCCTATCCCCTGCTGAAGGTCACCATCGTACCCAGAGGTACTGCGGCCCTGGGATATGCCCAGTATACCCCCAAGGAACAATATCTCTATAATACGGACCAGTTGATGGACCAGATCTGTATGACACTCGGAGGAAGGGCCTCAGAAGCCATTTTCTTCAACAAGATTTCTACGGGAGCCAGCAATGACCTCCAGCAGATCACCAAGATGGCATACGCGATGGTCACCGTCTACGGCATGAATGACAAGGTGGGTAATGTCAGCTTCTATGATCCCCAGCAGGACAACACCTTCACCAAGCCCTTCAGCGAAGAGACCGGGAAGATGATCGATGAGGAAGTCCGAAAATTGGTAGAATTGGCCTTCGAAAGGACCAAAGCCCTGCTGATAGAACGGAAGAAGGAAGTGGAAATCATCGCACAGGAGCTGCTCAAGAGGGAAGTGTTATTCCAGAGTGATGTGGAAGAACTCATTGGCAAACGCCCCTATGAGGAAAAGAAGGCGCTGGACTTTGTAGACAATCCCAAAGAGGCCGTTATTGAACCTCCGATTCACAATATCGTGGATGACGTTCCGGAAAAATAAATTTGCATGAAGGTTTCTTTATCAAAGGAAAAAATACTTAAAAAGGTGAGAGAGGCACTGAGTGAACCAGTGCCTTTGCCTTTTGCAAAAAGTGAAGGAACCGGTTCGGTATTTCCCGCCCCGGCCGGGGATCTGGAAATTTTATTTGCCGAGGAATTTACCAAATTGCTGGGCAAATTTGCCTTTTGCGTCAATGAAGCTGAAATGCAGCGTCAGCTCGGCCAGCTCGTGAAAGAAAAGAAGTGGAATCACCTCTATTGTCCCGACCCCGCACTTCGGCAAACGATCCGCTTTGACGAACTCGGAGGGTCCGACCAGGCCACCCTCGGCCAGTGCGATGTGGCGGTAACCTCCTGCAAGGCATTGGTGGCCCGCACCGGTGCCATCGTCATGACGGCCGATCAGCCGGGAGGAAGAACCACCAGCGTCTACGCCCCCATTCATATCTGTATTGCCTATATCGACCAGCTGGTGTATGACACCCGGGATGCCCTCAAATTACTCAAGGAAACCTATCACAATAGTTTACCTTCGTTCATCACCTTCGCGGCAGGACCTAGCCGCACGGCTGATATTGAGAAGACCCTGGTCGTAGGAGTGCATGGTCCCAGAGAGGTGTACCTTTTCTTAATTGATGAACGTTCGAAGAAATAAAATCTTCGGTTGCTTATTTGCTCATGACAGATTCTGCAAAAAAAAATATCTATTTCCTTTCGGATTTTCATCTCGGCGCTCCTGATTACCAGACCAGCCTGCTACGGGAAAAGAGAATCGTCGCCTTCCTGGATTCCATTCAGGATCAAACCTCCCATCTGTTTATCCTGGGAGACCTCTTTGATTTCTGGTACGAATATAAAAAGGTAGTGCCCAAGGGTTATGTCAGAATCCTGGGCAAGCTGGCGGAAATGGCCGATAAAGGCATCCAGATTGATTTTTTTGTAGGCAATCACGATATGTGGATGAACGGATATTTTGAAAATGAACTCGGAATTACTGTGTATCACGAGCCCAGGGAATACCAGTTCGCAGACAAGAAGTTCTTTGTCGGCCATGGGGACGGACTCGGTCCGGGGGACCACCGGTATAAATTCATCAAAAAGGTTTTCAGAAACAAATTCTCCCAACGGATTTTTGGGGCCCTGCATCCCGGTACCGGAATCGGACTGGCCGATTATTTCAGCCGGAAGAGCCGGGCCGCCACCGGAAAAACCGATGAAAAGTTTCTGGGAGAAGACAAGGAATGGCTGATCATTTTTTGCAAGGAGATGCTGCTGAAGTCCCACTATGATTATTTCATTTTCGGTCACCGCCATTATCCGCTTGATTATAAATTGGGCGAGTCCAGCCGGTATATCA
>JAJXYG010000281.1 GCA_021780705.1 Bacteroidota bacterium | reverse complement strand
TCGTCCACTTCCCGGCGGGTGATCCTGTAAAATCCACTTTGATGGATGGGGTACTTTTTGGCCACCTCCGGGAAATGCACCGTATCAATCCAGTCAAGCCGGTTGTCAACAAAGGTCCCGAAATACATCTGGTCATTTCTTTTGGTGACCACATGTTTATGGGCTATGAAATAGGCAAGACAGGTCACGGTGTGGCCTACCTGTCCTGCCAGGTCTTTTGCGGCAGTATATTTCCCGGGATCATCATCGACCAGGGCAAAAGGATTGGTAAGGGTGAATCCCAGAATTTCCAGCTGGTCATACAGGTCATCCAGGAAATGATCCTTCAGTTCAGGAAGGGTAAATGCCAGGGGTGCCTCTTCGAACAAAGGAGGGCCTGCGTGCAGTTCAGGCTGGTTCTTTTTCTGCAGAAAATTTGCCTCCCACAATAACTGCTTTTTTGTTTTGGCCGTAAAGCGAAAAGCCCCGATATGAATTAAAATATTGAGTTGTTCCAGTTCCGTATTGGTCCTTTCAATAAAATCCTGCAGGTGCAAATAGGGGCCGCCAGTTCGCCTTTCTTCAATGAGGGTTTTCACAAAGCCCGCCTGCAACCGTTTTATATGAATAAACCCGACATATACTTCACCATTTTTTATATTCGTGAACTCCTCACTATTATTGACGCAAGGGGGATGGAGGCTACTCCCCGTTTTCAGCAATTCCAGGAAATAGAGCTCACGGGAATAAAATCCCCCGAAGTTGTTAATGACGGCTACCATGAACTCCCTGGGAAAATAGGTTTTTAAATAAAGGCTCATATAACTTTCCACCGCAAAACTTGCCGAGTGAGCTTTATTGAAGCTGTATCCCGCAAAACTTTCCATTTGCCGCCACACTTCGTGGGCCAGTTCATCGGGGTGTCCGAGTGCCTTACAGTTCTGCAGGAATTTGTCCCGGATTGTAAGGAACTTGTTGTGGCTTCGGTATTTTCCGCTCATCGCCCTTCTCAGCACGTCTGCTTCCCCGAGCGTTAACCCCGCGAAGTAATGTCCGATTTTGATGACATCCTCCTGGAAAACCATCACCCCGAATGTCTCCCCGAGATGGGTCTCAAAAACCGGGTGCAGGTATTTCACCTGGTCTCGGTGGTGATAGCGGAATATATATTCCCGCATCATCCCCGACTGCGCCACCCCGGGGCGGATGATACTGCTTGCTGCCACGAGGGTAAGATAGTCGTCACAACGCAGCTTTTTCAACAGCTGCCTCATGGCCGGCGACTCTATGTAAAAGCAGCCTATCGTATTGGCCTCCCGGATCTGCTTTTTGATATTTTCATCTTCGCGGAATTTCTTAAAATCATGTATATCCACCTCTTTGCCGGTTTGCTGCTTAATAAGATGCAGGCATTCTTTGATATGCCCCAGGCCACGCTGGCTGAGAATATCAAATTTATTAATCCCGATATCTTCGGCTGTAAACATATCCATCTGTACCCCGGTAAAATTCTTAGGGGGCAAAAAACAGGTAGCGTATTCCGTGATTTTATGCTCTGTAATCAGCATCCCGCAGGGATGAATGGACAAAATATTGGGGAATCCCTTTAATAGTTTGCCATACTGCATGATCAGCTTCTGAATATGGTCCTGCGGGCCCTCGGATCTTTGCAGCACTTTAATCTCCTGCTCCGGCAGGCCAAAAACCTTCCCCAATTCATGGATTACCGCATCATGTTTAAAGGTGGAAAAAGAGCCGCAAAGGGCTACATGATCCTTTCCAAACCGCTTAAAAATATAGTCAATGACTTCATCGCGATCCGTATGGCTGAAGTCGATGTCAAAATCAGGCGGAGAGGTCCGTTCAGGGTTTAAGAAACGTTCAAAATACAGGTTGAGTTCAATGGGGTCCACATCGGTAATGCCCAGACAGTATGCTACAATTGAATTTGCCCCGCTGCCACGGCCCACATGATAAAATCCCCGGGTCCCGGCATAATGCACAATATCATTATTGATCAGAAAGTAGGCATTAAATCCCAGGTTATTGATAATCTCCAGCTCTTTGTCCAGCCGCATCAGCGCCACTTTATTCTTGTTCCCATAGCGCCTTACAAAACCATCCTGTGCCAGCTTGCGCAGCAACACCCTGTCGTCTTCCCTGCTGGCACTGTAGCACTGCATATTCTTATCGCTATGAAAATCCAGCGACACCGAGCAGGCTTCCATCAGCGTATAGGTATTGGTCACTATGAAAGGGTATTCACGAAAGGCCTGCAACAGCTCGGTGGGCGTCATAAAAATTTCTTTTTCGCAGGCCTGGCTTTCCGGAGGAAGTTTTGACAATACACAGTTTTTGCTTATGGCACGCAAAAGCCGGTGCAGGTTGAAATACCTCTTATTCTGAAAGGTAACCGGATGTAGCACCACCAGCCTGGAGGCGTATTTTTTCCAGTCCTGCATGACCAGGGTATTTACCTCCCAGGGTCTTATCCCGATCCTTTCATTGGACAACAGTGCCTCGTAAGGTTTGGCACGAATGGGATATACCACAAATCCATCGGAAGGCTGAGTGAAAAAAGAGGTATTTTCTGCAATCTCCGGGAAGGGAATTTTGGCCATGAGGTGTCGGGAAAGGAATTGGTGTATCCAGGCAAGTCCCTCGGAATTTGCCGCTATGAGCAGGTATAGTAAGGTATCTCCATTGCGCACCTCCACCCCCGCAATGGGTTTGATATTATTTTCATGACAAAGCTGTACGAATTCCCAGAGATCACAGGTGCTGTTGATATTGGTTAAGGCCAGCGAAGAAACCCCGTTTTCCGTTGCAGTATGCACCAGTTGCTCCGTGGAAAAGGTCCCATACCGAAAACTAAAGTACGTTTTGCAATTCAGGTACATAAATAAAATACTAATATTTTTAGCAAATTTCAGCTAAAAAATTTGCTTTTGCAAACAATCTTTTCTTTTCCTTTCATTCTCCCGGGGCAACTCCTGCCACCGCTTCGGCCCCACCCAAAGGCTGCGGAAAAAATATATCCCGGAACCCGTAATTTTTTCGTGAATTCCATTTCCGTATTCCATTAATTACTAACTTTTGCCCTCAGATTTTACTCATTCCATCATCCACATTCAAAAAAACAGTATGCTACAAAAGAAGATTTTACTCAACGAATCCGAAATGCCCACGCATTGGTACAATATCGTGGCAGACATGCCCAACAAGCCATTACCTCCCCTGCATCCCGGCACCAAAAAACCGGTGGGCCCCGAGGACCTAGCCCCGATTTTTCCGATGGACCTGATCCTGCAGGAAGTAAGCACGGAACGTTACATAGAAATCCCCGAGCCTGTCCGGGAAATCTATAAAATATGGAGGCCCACCCCAATGATGCGGGCCTATGCACTGGAAAAATTTCTGGATACTCCGGCTAAAATCTATTATAAATATGAAGGGACCAGCCCTAGCGGATCACATAAACCCAATACCGCAGTACCCCAGGCCTATTACAACAAAAAGGCAGGAGTCAGAAAACTGACCACAGAGACCGGGGCAGGACAATGGGGAACGGCCCTCAGTTTTGCCTGCAGCCAGTTTGGACTGGATTGTGAAGTATACATGGTAAGGGTCAGCTATGACCAGAAACCCTACCGGAAAATCATGATGAACACCTTTGGCGCCGAAGTCTATGCCTCCCCCAGCAACCGGACCCAGGCAGGCAGAAATATACTGGAAAAGGATCCCCATTCCACCGGCAGCCTGGGTATTGCCATTTCAGAAGCCATTGAACGGGCCGTAGGGGATGAACACACCAAGTACTCCCTGGGTTCCGTACTCAACCATGTGCTCATGCACCAAACCATCATCGGCCAGGAATGCCTCAAGCAGCTTGAATACACAGGGGACTACCCCGACATTGTCATCGCTCCCCTGGGTGGCGGCAGCAATTTTGCCGGAATCTCCTTCCCTTTCCTCAGAAAAAACCTGACCGAAGGCAAGCCCACCCGGTTCATTGCCGTGGAACCGGCTTCCTGCCCGAAACTTACCAAAGGGGTATTTAAATACGATTTTGGTGACACGGCAGGGTATACCCCACTGCTGCCTATGTATACCCTGGGTCACAATTTCAAACCGGCCAGTATTCATGCCGGCGGACTCCGCTACCATGGGGCCAGCGTCTTATGCAGCCAATTGTTAAAGGACGGACTCATTGAAGCCAACGCCCTGCAGCAACTGGAATGTTTTGAAGCAGGGGTAGTTTTTGCCCGCACTGAAGGGATCATACCGGCACCAGAGGCCACCCACGGGATTGCCCAGGTAATCCGGGAAGCCAAGAAAGCCAAGGAGGAAGGAAGTGCCAAAACCATCCTGTTCAATCTCTGTGGTCATGGATTCGTGGACATGCAAGCCTACGCCGATTATTTTGAGGGTAAACTACATGATCATTTTTTCACCGACGAAGAACTAAGTGCCAACCTTCCGGAAATAGAAGCGTTGCAACCGACGGTGGCATAGAAGGTAATTTTTCAATAGCCCTTTCGATAAACTACCCCGCTAGCCGAGCTGCCGGGGTATTTAACCCTGACTAGTGATTCAAAGTACAATACATAGTCGAGTTTTCAGGATGGTTTTGGCAACGC
>JAJXYG010000384.1 GCA_021780705.1 Bacteroidota bacterium | reverse complement strand
TATAAAAAGCGAAAGAACCGCCAAAGTTTTCATTGTCCTCAATACGTGAGTATAGAAGCAGACCGGCTCAGGATCCCGAAATTCAGGGAGGGAATCGGGGTGAGGGTGGTGTACAGGCGGGGCGGATGAAGGGAGTAATTAAGAATGCCACCGTTACCCGGAGCCCCTCGGGGAAATATTTTGAACGTGGTCGTTCACTTGCTGACAGACTTTACCCTGCTTTGTTCCTCAGAGGCGCCACCTGTATTTCGACGCCTTTGATTTTGAAGGGGTTTACCAAAGCGGTAGGAGAAGGTCAATGATACGCTTCTGGAATCCCAGTGATTTCTGATACGTACATCGATATCCTGATAATTGACGTACCCTCCAAAGCGCTGGGAATTGAATATATCCCTTACGCTCAGTTTCAGTGTACCCTTGCTCTGGAGAATCCTTTTTTGAATCCCCATATCCATTCTCCACATCGGGTTCATGATGATCTGGCTTTCGATCGCCCTGGACCGGTAAAATCCGCTGAGTTCTGCGGACCAGCCTTTTTTGAAGGTAAGTTCATTGTTATAATTGGCAAAAAAGGTCACATCGTTCACGTTGAGATACCCTCCATCAAGTGCCCCCTTATAGGAATCATGAGTCAGATTCGTGTATATATTGGTGTTCCAGAATTTGGTAACCGGGAAGTTGGCACTGATGGCAATCCCATAATTGGTTTTGGAAGCAATGTTCTCCTTGGTCTGAAAGGTAATTCTCTGGGAAGTCTCCTGACGCAGTACATCAGTAAAAATATTGGTGGTCTTGCTATAATTAAGGGTGGTGGTCAGAAAACCCTTATAAGTATGGGAAAATTCCACATTATTGGTGAATTGAGGCTGCAACAGGGTATTGCCCACCTGGTAAGTAAATTGGTCAATGAAGTAATAAAACGGATTGAGATCCTGGTAATCAGGCCTGTCTATCCTGCGTCCGAAGTTCAGGGAAAAGGTATTCTTTTTATTGGCCTTAAAGGTCAGGTAGGCGGTAGGGAATAGGTTGACATAATTTTTGGTGAAGGAAGAATCAGGCGAAACGGCATTACCTGCCTGGTGTCCCTGGGCGTTTGTATTTTCAGCGCGAAGGCCCAGTTGCATCCCCCATTTCTTGAATTGCTTGCTGAAATTCACGTAGGCTGCATTGATATTTTCCTTGTAAATGAAGTGATTGGTCTTCCCGTAATCGGTGACATAACCAGAGTCTGTATGATCCTGGTAGAAGGCGTCATTATCCGTGGTTACATAGCTGCTTTTAAAACCGGTTTCAAATTTTGCCTCTTTGCTGAGAGGAAAAGTGAAATCTGTTTTGGCTGAATAAATATTGATAAGGGAGGGCAAGGTGCCTTTCAGGGACAACCCGGCATGGCTGAAGGAATAATCCGGGTTCAGGAAATTATTGACCAGGGTCTGATTACTTTTTTGATTATAGGTCAGGTAATCCAGATCTACCGAGAATTCCTTCCCCGTACTGTCAAAAGAATGGCGAAGGTTCAGGTTGGTTGAGAAATTATTGGAATGGGCATTATTGGTATTTTTGGCCACCGCTATTGAGTCCACCCTGCCAGTGGCATCCTCCAGGAAGGTAGTATTGGTATTAGGATCGCTGGAAGGGTTCAGGTATCCGGATACTACAAAACCCAGGGTGGTTTTCTTGCTGGCGTAATAATCCATGCCGACTTTCAGATTCTGGTACCATGAAGTGTGAATCATTTGGGAATTCTGGTCGAAGACGGTTTGCAATGCCTTAGTGAGTGTATCCCTGAAATTACGATGAATATAAAGGTCATTATACCCCTTCCAGTGGGAGAAATTATAATTTCCAAACAGGTTGAATTTCCCATTGCGGTAGTTAAGATTCACTCCACTGTTTTCCTTTAAATAACGGCCCTGGATCGCGCTCATAGTAAGGCTTCCATTAAGGCCCTTCATCTTATTTTTCTTGGTTTTTATATTGATAATCCCGGAATTGCCCGCTGCATCGTATTTTGCGGATGGATTGGTCATGATTTCAATCTGGTTAACCTCAGAAGCAGGCATGTTCTTCAGCAGATTGGCCAATTGGTCCCCGCTCAGGTAAGAAGGCCTGCCATCCAGCATCACGGTAACCCCCTGCTTGCCTTTAAGGCTGATATTGCCATCCTTGTCTACACTTACTCCGGGGGATTTTTCAAGCACATCCATGGCGGAGGAGCCAGCACTGGAAATGAGGGCATCCACGTTGATCACTGTCCGGTCAATCTTTCTTTCAATAAAGGGCTTTTTGACAGCGGCGGTTATTTTGATGTCGCCCAGAGTAGTGATTTTTTCCTGTAAATGGATGGTACCCATCTGTTGGGCAGGACTATCCAGGGTAAATACCGGCCGAATGGTTTGCAGGTGCCCCACTGAACTGGCCACCATATAATACTTCCCGTAGGGTATTTTTTCAAAAGTAAAATCCCCGGTTTTGGCCGTAAGGGTAATTTTTACCAGGGTGGAATCGCTGGCCCGGAACAAGGATACGGTGGAAGCGTCAATGATTTTCTGATCTCCCCCGTCCATTACCTTACCGGTTATTTTTCCAGTTTGGGTCTGCGAAAAGGCAAAAGGTGCGGAAATTATGAGGAGAAGTCCAATTAGAATTGATTTATACATGATAGGAGCTTTAATACTATGTTTAAAATATTACATCACAAACATAGGTACTTTGTTTTGCATAGTACATATTTATACACAGAAGGCTAAAATTTTCTATGAATGGTCAATGCACGGTTCCTTTACGGATATCTTAAAGGAAAGGTTACAGAAAGATTAGATGTATACACAAATGGTAAAACATACCCTGACCTGAGAATGATAAAGCCCCTAAGAATTTGCCTGAAAAGGCAGACTGTACAGGCTTTCAGCCGGCAGAACCCTATGCAATACCTGCCAGACCTCTACTCCAGGGATGCCTGGTATTTTCTTTTGAAATAGAGCATTCCCAGAATTCCGGTAATGACCAGGGCTGCCGAAATCAGTTCCGCCTGGGTGGGATGTATCCCAAATATGGAATAGGTAGTGTTGACCCGTATAGTCTCCACCAGAAACCTTTCGATTCCGTTTAGCAGCAGATATAGGGAAAACATGAATCCGGGCGCCCTGATTTTTCTGCGAAGGGACCATAAAAACAGGAACAGGAGGGTACAGGTAAGTGTCTCATATAGAGGAGTGGGAAAAACCGGTTGGGGAAGTGCCCGACAATATTTTCCGTAACAGTCCGGGAGCAGGATCCCGTCTTCATTGACATTGTGGGGGTAGGTATAGGCAAATAACCACGTGGGCAGGAATTTGGGACCTATAAAGCTGCGGTGCGGCACCTTGTCCAGGGTCTGGGCATGACGGTCTGAGACCTCACTAATGACTCCTGATGAATCTTCCACGGTACCATTCAGGAAATAGGTGGAATATTTGCGGAGTGCAAATTGATAGTCTTCGGGAGACCTTACCGGCACTACATGGCCCGGAGCATCACTGACGTAGCCACTGTTATAGACTCCCCAATCTCCATCTCCGGCAACCTGGCATCCAATTCTTCCGATGGCATAGGCGATCATCAGGGCTGGTGCGGCCGCATCGGTTAAATGGAGCAGGTTTATTCCCTTCTTACCGGCATAAATAGAAATAGCCACCGCCGCGAAGATCAGCCCTCCGTAGAAAGTGAGCCCGCTGGGAGACAGGAGATTTGCCACCGGATTCTGGATGAACCGGTTCCAATTTTCAAGGTTGTCAAAAAGTTTGGCTCCAATTATGCCAAATATGAGGGCGAAGATGATAAGGTCTCCTACCCTGTCGTGAGGCCATACCCGGATGATCCTTTTTTCAGGCTGGGCAAGCTTCTGCCTTTCCTTATCCCTGTATTTAAAATATACCAGGATCGCGGCCAGGATAAATCCCCCGATCCAGCTCCCTCGATATGAAAATATGAATTCCTGAATATCGACGCCAGCCGTCCTGCTGGCTACAAAGGCGCCGATGAGTTTATATCCAAACAGGAATCCTACCAGTCCATTGATGAGCAGTTCCAAAAAGGTGGCTGGCTTTCCGGCAATGATGGTTTCTTCCCTGGGCTGTAACAGTCCTGATTTTTCCTTTCTTTTCAACTCGAGGGTCAGGAAATAGGCCGCCCCAATAAAGGCCAGGGCCACAAAGATCCCGAAGGAGTAAAATATTTTCAAGGCACTTATCTTCCAACCAAACCAATCGTCAATCGCGTAGTACAAATTTGGATACATGGCAGTAGTTTAAATTGCGCTATGCTTGCGCACGTTTACTTTATCAGGTAAGAAATCAGGTTGAATCGGAAAGGGTAAGTTCACCATATAACGGCAAGGATACCACGTAGCTTGCTACGGGGAGGAATTGCCGGTTCCTTTTTTTTGGTTAAAAAATGGTGAAATGTAGACTGGAAGCTGATCCCCGCTGTATTTAAAGGGGGAAGAATGACTCTTTTTGTCTCTACTATCCCTAATTTTACATTTTCAAGTAATTGTCTGATTGGTGCCTGGTGAATCTTACCCTGAAAATAAAACTTCTGCCAGATTTTAGGCAACAGGAGTCTCTGAAAAAGACCCTGGCACTGTGTAATGATGCCTGTAACGA
>JAJXYG010000371.1 GCA_021780705.1 Bacteroidota bacterium | reverse complement strand
CATATCCTTTGGAAACTCCCTGGATCATGTTGTTTACAAGTGCTCTGTACAATCCATGCATGGCACGGTGCCTGATCTGGTCGGTAGGACGCTTAAATTCAATTTTGTTATTGTTCACGCTCACCAAAATATCAGGATCCACGGACTGCTTCAGCTCTCCTTTCGGACCTTTTACACTGATGACATTATCTGCCCCGATGGTAGCGGTTATCCCAGCGGGTATAGTGACAGGGTTTTTTCCAATTCTGGACATACCGGTTGATTTTTTATGATTTACCTGCACTTTCCGAAATGTACCCTAGGTACCTTCCGGTCCATGCCAAATTCTTAATAAATATTACAAAGTACTTCTCCTCCCACATTCTGGGCCTTGGCTTCCTTGTCAGTCATTACCCCTTTGGAGGTAGAAACAATCGCAATTCCCAGGCCGTTCTTCACTCTCCTGAAGGTATCGGGTTTTGCATAACTGCGCAATCCCGGACGGCTGATCCTTTCCAGGCTGTGAATGGCAGCCTCTTTGGTCTGGGGATCATACTTCAGTGCAATTTTGATAACTCCCTGTTTGGAATCGTCTTCAAATTTATATTTGAGAATATATCCCTTGTCGTAGAGTATTTCAGTAATCCTTTTCTTCAAGTTGCTTGCAGGAATTTCCACAATACGATGGTTCGCCATTTGTGCATTGCGAATTCTTGTGAGATAATCTGCTATAGGATCAGTAACCATTTATTTATCTTTTTATTGATGATGCTAATTTCAGTGAATGCTTACCAGCTGGCTTTCCTTACTCCCGGGATCTTACCCTGCAGGGCCATATCTCGAAAGACGTTCCTGGAGATTCCAAAATGCCTCAGGTATCCGCGAGGACGACCGGTAAGCTGACAACGGTTTCTCAGGCGAACCGGAGAAGCGTTCTTAGGAAGAAGGTCCAGGGCACGGTAATCCCCTGCCTCTTTCAGTGCCTTCCTTTTTTCAGCATACTGCTGCACCATGCGCTCCCTTTTCCGCTGTCTTGCTTTAACTGACTCTTTAGCCATAATTCTTTGTTTTGTTATTGGGTTTACCCTGTCAACAGACCGGGTCGGTTATTTTTTTACATTTTTGAACGGCATTCCCAATTCCTTCAGCAACTCAAAGGCTTCCTCATTGGTATTTGCCGTGGTAACGAATGTGATATCAAATCCGGTAATCTTGTTGACCTTGTCAATATTAATTTCCGGAAAGATGATTTGTTCGGTAACGCCCAGGGTATAATTTCCCCGACCGTCAAAAGACTTGTCATTGATTCCCTTGAAATCCCGAACCCGGGGAAGGGACACAGATACCAGTCTGTCCAGGAATTCATACATTTGCACTCCACGCAGCGTCACCTTGGCTCCAATCGGCATATTCTTTCTCAATTTGAAATTGGAGATGTCCTTTTTGGAATAGGTGGCCACCGCCTTCTGTCCTGAAATGGAAGACAGTTCGTCAATGGCTACATCCACCAGTTTCTTGTCGGCAACAGCCCCATTCACCCCGCGGTTGATACACACCTTGGTGAGTTTGGGTGCCTGCATGATGGTCTTATACCCAAATTTTTTCATTAAAGTGGGTACCACTTCCTTTTTGTATTTTTCGGCAAGCCTTGGCTTATAATTCACTGTACTCATTTAATTTCCTCCCCTGATTTTTTTGCGGTTCTGACTATTTTACCCTCTACCCTGGTTCTGCTGGTCCGGGTAGGAGCATGAGATTTTGGATCCCAAAGCATCACATTGGATACGGCGATCGGGGCTTCCACCTTCATGATTCCCCCTTTGGTATTTTGAGCACTGGGCTTGGTATGTTTGGTCACAAAGTTGACGCCTTCAATCAACACCCTGTTCTTTTCGGTCAGTACCTTCAATACCTTTCTGGGTTTCTTGAGGTCCTTATCATCCCCCGTAATCACTACCACTGAATCGCCTTTTTTGATGTGGAACTTCGGTTTAAATCTTGTTTTCATTTTTGACAAATATTTGTCTGATTTTCATTTAAAATCCCCCCATTTTTGAGGGGTGCAAAGATACAATTATAATACTTCAGGGGCAAGGGAAATTATCTTCATATACCCCTTGTCTCTTAATTCCCTGGCTACCGGTCCGAAAATACGGGTTCCCCGGGGCTCATCTGCCGCATTCAGCAGTACTACCGCGTTGTCGTCGAAACGGATATAAGAACCGTCCTTCCTGCGCAGCTTGTTTTTGGTACGCACGATCACGGCCTTGCTTACCGTACCCTTCTTAATGCCACCAGCGGGAAGGGCATCCTTGACGGTCACCACGATCTTGTCGCCGACGTGTGCATAATCCTGCCCGGAATTCCCCAGGACCCGGATACACAAAACTTCTTTTGCTCCGCTGTTATCTGCTACGTTGAGCCTGCTTTCTTGCTGAATCATTTTTTTATTCTTTTTGCCCCTTTTTAATGAAAGGCTATTAAATCATTGTTTTAATATTTCCAAGCCGGAAGACAGAATACTTCCTGCTATTTCACCTTTTCGATGATCTCGACCAGTCTCCACCTCTTAAGCTTACTCATAGGCCTGGTTTCCATGATACGTACCAGGTCGCCAATGCTGCATTCATTTTTTTCGTCATGTGCATGGAACCCCGTGGTCTTCTTGATGAATTTTCCATAAAGGGGATGCTTCACCTTTCTTTCAACCTTCACGGTGATGGTCTTGTCCATTTTGTTGCTGGAAACGACGCCGATCCTTGTTTTTCTTAAATTTCTTTCAACCATTTTACTTTTTTTTAGGATTTAGTCCCCATTTGCTTTGCTTTCAATTCAGTCTTGACCCGTGCCAGATCCCTGCGCACAGCCCTGATGTTCATGGGATTCTCCAAAGGAGACACCGCATGGGCGAACTTCAGCTTCTTGATCCGCAGTTCGTCTTCTTCAATTTTTGCCTTCAAATCCGTTACGCTCATTTCCCTCAGGCTCTTGTTAAAATCTTTTCTATTGGACATCTTAATATAATTTAAATATTACGTACCGTTTTATGGCTGGTAATCCCTTCTGATCACAAACTTCGTGGCGATGGGCAGTTTTTGTGCGGCCAGTTCAAAAGCTTCTTTGGCTACCTGCATGGGAACCCCATCGGCTTCAAAAATGATCCTGCCGGGTTGTACCACCGCAGCAAAATACTCGGGATTTCCCTTACCCTTACCCATCCTCACCTCTGCAGGCTTCTTGGTAATGGCCTTGTCAGGGAATATACGGATCCAGACATTCCCTTCACGCTTCATATGACGGGTGAGTGCCTGCCTGGCTGATTCAATCTGTCTGTTGGTCAACCATACGGAATCCAGAGATTTGAGGCCAAAGGTGCCAAACGCGAGTGTGGCACCCCGCTTGGTATCCCCTTTCATCCTGCCTTTCTGCATCTTCCTGTGCTTCGTTCTTTTAGGCTGTAACATAGCTTCTTCTTATATTTTGTATATAAACACGCTTTAAAATCAATTTAGGAACGTCTGGATCCTCCCGCCCGGGCTCCGGACCTGCGGTCTGATCCGCCACGTCTTTCACCGCGGTCTCCGCCTCTCCTGTCACCAAAACCACCTCTTCTTTCGCCCTGCATTTCCCCATCGGCTTTTCCGCCACCGGCGATGATGTTCGGATTCAGGTCTCTTTTGGCAAGCACTTCCCCTTTACAAATCCACACCTTGACCCCGATCTTTCCATATACGGTCTGTGCATAAATGCTGGCGTAATCAATATCCATCCTGAAAGTGTGCAGTGGGGTACGTCCCTGCTTGATTTCTTCACTACGGGCAATTTCCGCACCGCCTAACCTGCCCCCTACTCTCACCTTTATTCCTTCGGCTCCCATTCTGAGTGCCGAAGCGATGGACATCTTGATGGCTCTTTTATAATTGATCCTGTTTTCAATCTGCCTTGCAATGGTGTCGGCTACAATATTGGCATCCAGTTCCGGGCGACGGATTTCCAGGATGTTAATCTGGACATCGTCCTTTCCGGTAAGCTTCTTTAATTCTTCTTTGATTCGGTCCACTTCTCCACCACCTTTACCAATGATGATCCCCGGCTTGGAGGTATGAATGGTTATGATCAGCTTGTTTAGTGTACGCTCAATCACAATCTTCGCTATTCCCCCCTTGTTGATACGGGCATTGAGATAGGTTCTGATCTTGTCATCTTCGATCAGTTTCTTTGAGTAATCTTTTGGACTAGCGAACCAGTTGCTTTCCCATCCACGGATGATTCCCAGTCTGGCACCAATCGGATTTGTTTTTTGACCCATTTTTGGTTTTTATTTTTTAGTTTTTTTTGCTGCAGGCTTCTTTTCCGCCTTCGGTTCAGCAGATTTCTCTTGGTTGGTTGTTTCAGATTCCGGCGCTTCCTTCTTGGCAGCCGCTTTCTTGGGAGCAGATTTCCTGGGAGCCTTCTCCACCTTTTCGGCTACTTTTTCCACTACCACAGGTGCAGCTTCCACTGCAGGGACACTCAGTTTGGCGGCAGCCTCCACTTCCCGGAAGTGCTTGCTGTCTACCACAATGGTGACATGGTTGCTGCGCTTTCTGACCCGGTAACCGCGCCCCTGGGGTGCAGGTCGCATCCGCTTGATCACCCGTCCTCCGTCAACCATGATGGTTTTTACGATCA
>JAJXYG010000380.1 GCA_021780705.1 Bacteroidota bacterium | reverse complement strand
ACTCCCAGGCAGCGGCTTTATTATTTTATCCGGATTGCCATGGCCAGCAGTATCTGGGGCCTGGTGGTGGAGTTTTTGCAGCGGTTTTATATACCCGGCAGGGATTATGAATTGCTGGACTGGGCTGCCGATTCGGTCGGGTGCCTGCTGGCCCTGCTGCTCTGCATGAAACTGTTCATGAAAGATCCTGCACGTACTCAAAAGGAAAGCCAGTCCTGAGAAGGTTTTGCTTCCTACACTTTAAATAATACATTTGCATATGGAAAATGTTGAGAACATGGAATACAATACTACACGCAATCACCTGATCATCAGGGAATACGGCCGCCATATACAGAAGATGGTGGAATATGTATTGACCATTGAAGACAGGGAAAAGCGCCAAAGGAATGCCTATGCCCTTATCGAACTGATGGGTTTTTTAAACCCGCATCTGAAAAATGTAGAGGATTTCAGGCATAAATTATGGGACCACCTGTTTTTGATCAGCGACTTCAAGCTCGATGTAGACAGCCCCTATCCCATCCCCACCCGGGAGACCCTCAAGGCTAAACCCAACCGGTTATCTTACCCGAAGCGGTACCCTAGGTATAACCACCTGGGAAAAAATATTGAAATTGTCATTGACAAGGCTCTCAGCGAAGAAGACGTGGAGAAGCGCCAGGGATTTGCCAATGCCATTGCCTATTACATGAAGCTTACCTATAGTAACTGGCACAAGGAACTCGTGCATGACGACAATATCCAGACCGAACTGAGTGCCATCACCAAGGGTGAACTGGAATTCAATAACCGGCCCTTCATCAAACACCGGGTGGACAACCGGGAAGAATTTGGAGGCAATACTGGCAAGTACCGGAAAAATTTCGGGGGTCGCAGCAATCGGGGGAATCAGTCCAGGGATAATCAGGGCAGGGACAACCGGGGCAGCAACCGGAATAAATTCTCCAAAAAGAGATACTAATCGCACTTACTTAAATAGTGTTGGACCCCGGCCCAGTGATCAGCCGGGGTTTGATTTTTTTATTTTTAAGAAAAATTTATTGCCATGGGAACCTTTGAGGTCAGTGGGGGTAAAAAGCTGAAGGGTACGATTACCCCACAGGGGGCCAAGAATGAGGCCCTGCAGGTGATCTCTGCCGTCCTGCTGACAGGGGCCAGGGTGACGATCCACAATATTCCGGACATCATTGATGTCAGACTGCAGATAGAATTGCTGGAGCGACTCGGTGTGAAGGTCACCAGAAAGAACCGGCATTGCTGCAGCTTTGAGGCATCGGATATAGATACGGACTACCTTTCCTCACCCGAGTTCCGCAAAATGACGGGCAGGCTCAGGGGGAGCGTGATGCTGGCAGGTCCCATGCTGGGGCGATTCCATAAAGCCTATATTCCCAAACCCGGTGGAGATAAAATTGGCCGCAGACGGCTCGATACCCATATAGTGGGATTTCAGAAACTGGGAGCCCGGTTTGACTATAATGCCGATGAGGCGTTTTTTCTGCTGAAGACCTCCGGATTGAAGGGGACCCAAATGGTGTTGGATGAACCCAGCGTCACCGGAACGGCCAATATCCTGATGGCTTCCGTCCTGTCTGAAGGAATTACCACCCTCTACAATGCCGCCTGCGAGCCCTATATCCAGCAGCTTTGCCGGATGCTGGTCCAGATGGGCGCCAAAATTGAAGGGATTGGGAGCAATTTGCTGAAAATTGAAGGGGTGTCGTCACTCAACGGGGCCACCCACCATATTCTTCCGGACATGATTGAAGTGGGGTCCTTTATAGGGCTGGCCGCGATGACCCAAAGCGATATCACCATCAAACAATGCGGAATCCCCCATCTGGGGGTCATTCCCGAGCGGTTTCAGCAACTGGGCATCAAAATGGATTTCCAGGGTGATGACATCCACATTCCCGAGCAGGAAGTCTACAAGGTGAAAACCTTCCTGGACGGTTCGGTGCTGACGATTTCCGATCATCCCTGGCCGGGCTTTACCCCCGACCTGCTGAGTATCATCCTGGTAGTGGCCACCCAGGCCAGGGGCAGTGTGCTGGTGCATCAGAAAATGTTTGAGAGCCGGCTGTTCTTTGTCGACAAGATCATTGAAATGGGGGCTCATATCGTGCTGTGTGATCCCCACCGGGCGGTGGTCATCGGGCTGGAACGAAAGGCTCCCTTGCGGGGAATCCAGATGAGCAGCCCGGATATAAGGGCAGGGGTAGCCCTGCTGATTGCGGCCTTAAGTGCAGAAGGGAAAAGTGTCATTCAAAATATTGATCAAATTGACCGGGGATACCAGGATATCGACATCCGCCTTCGCAAGCTGGGGGCCGACATCATCCGCCACCCCTGAACCGGCCGGATGCCCCGGCCCGGATAAAATCACCTGACATACATGATGGAAATTAACACACCCGCAGACATGGACAAGAAGTATCATAAACTCATTTTGGTCACCGCCCCCTCGGGGTCCGGTAAGACTTCTATCGTCAAATTCCTGATCCGGAAATTCCCGGTACTGGCATTTTCGGTGTCTGCCACCACCCGCAAGCCCCGGAGCAATGAGAAGGACGGGGTGGACTATTATTTCATTTCACAGGAATCCTTTGAAAAGAAGATCCATGAGAAGGAATTCCTGGAATGGGAAATGGTCTATGAGGGAAAATATTACGGAACCCTGAAGTCCGAAATAGAGCGCTTATGGTCCGAAGGCAGGGTTCCCATACTGGATATCGATGTCCAGGGCGCCATTCACGTGCAGCAGCATTACCCGGTCAACACCATGGTCGTCTTTGTTCAGGCTCCTTCAGCCGAAGAACTTCGCAGGAGGCTCGAAAGCCGCGGCTCTGAAACCCTGGAATCCCTGGAAGCCCGGGTCAGCAAATCGGCCTATGAAATGACCTTCAAGAAACATTTCGATAAAGTGGTCATCAACCGGGATTTTGATACCGCCTGCCAGGAAGCCGCCGGCCTGGTGGAGGATTTCCTGGCCAAGCCCTGATCGGGCCGGGTTCGGGGACAAAACTCTATTTTTGCGTTATGGACTGGACTTCGCTCATCGCTATATTGACCTCGCTGCTCCTGATCGGTTTTTTCGCAGGAATTGAAATCACCTTCATTTCCGTGAGCAAACTGACCATAGAGCTCCGCAAAAAACAGGGAAGTTATGCCGGCAGGACCTGGTCCGAATTTATGGAGAAACCGGCCCGGTTCATCGGTACCACCCTGGTGGCCTTCAATACCTTGCTGGTGATCTACGGATTATTGTGGAGCAGTGTGCTGGACAGTGTATGGGTGTACTGGCGGATTGAAAGCCCCTTTCTCAGGCTCCTGGTGGAAACGGTAATATCCACGGCCCTGCTGCTGTTTGTTGAGTTCATCTTCAAAGCCCTGTTCCGGGCTACCAATACCACCATTACGGGCAACCGGGTGATCACCTTTGTGGTCAAATTTTTCTATTCGATGTTTGCCTGGATCGCCGCCATTTTTGTAGGGGTTGCCGAATGGCTGCTCAAGTATGTCTTTAATGTAAAGCTGCAAAACCGAAATGAGGCCTTCACCAAGGTTGACCTGGAGCATTTTATCCAGCAGAGCAAAGCCAGTGATATGGAAGGAAACGCAGAGATGAACAATGAGCTTTTTGAGAATGTCCTGTCCCTGTCGGAAATCAAATTAAGGGAATGTTTGATCCCTCGAAAAGAAATAGAAGGAATTGACATCCAGATGCCCGTAGCGGAAGTGAAAAGGCGGTTTATCGAGACCAAACTGAGCAAGCTGGTGGTTTATGAAGGAAATATTGACAACATACAGGGATATATCCACCAGCTGGAGATTTTCCGGCAACCCGCCGACATCCGGTCCATTTTGCTCCCCATTCCCACCGTGCCGGAAAGCATGAGTGCTACGGACCTGATTGACAAGTTCAGCAGGGAAAGAAAGAGCATCGCATGGGTTATTGACGAGTTCGGGGGTACCGCCGGAATTGTGACCATGGAGGACCTGCTCGAAGAAATATTCGGAGAGATCAATGATGAGTATGATACCAGCGATGAATTTGTAGACAAGCAGATTTCCAGCCATGAATATATTTTGAGCGGCAGACTGGAACTGGACTATCTCACTGACAAGTATAAACTCACTTTTAGAAAGAATGAAGAAACCGAGACCCTCTCCGGATATATCATCAGCCAGCATGAATCCATCCCGCGCCAGAAGGACCGTATCATCATTGACGATTACCAGTTTGATATCCTGAGCGTGAGTGAGACCCGGATCGAAACCGTGAAATTGAAAGTACTCCGGTAAGTGCTGCCGGTCAAAGGGGCTTAGTGCCCGGAAATCCCTCCAGGTATCCCGTCCGGGAAGTCCAAAATGCATCATCCATGGTTATTGCAATCAATACAGTTTCTGACATCAAGGATACCCCGGGAGGACCCCTGGCTTGTATGAGGCAGCTTGTTTCTCTATGGGCCGCATCCCATCCGGAGCACCGGTTCATCCTCCTGGTGGCACACCAGCCCTCCCCATCCATTAATGCAGGGGAAGCTGTGGAAACCCTCGCGGTGGGGGACCTTCCTTCAGGACCGGCCAGGCGCTACCTCTGGTATCAAATCAAATTACCGGGCATATTAAAAAAAATTGGGGCGGATTTTTATCTCGGCCTGGAGATACCGGCTCTGAATTCCAGGGTTCCAC
>JAJXYG010000196.1 GCA_021780705.1 Bacteroidota bacterium | reverse complement strand
GTGTGCCATACCGGATAGTGATATTTTGACCTGCCCGGTAGGTGAAGACTTCGCTGAGGTCCGGGGGGATGTCAAAGCAGATGGAGACGCACTGCTCCGTTTCTTTTCGGATGTCTTTGACCGGTAGCCTATAGAAATGTACTGCCATTGCCTGATGATTTGATAAAATTGGTGAAACAAGGAAGCAGGAAAACTGCCTACCTCCCCTTTTTCTGTAGACCCAGGATGAGCATCTGGGTCATATTGTCTTCCAGCAGCACCGGGTCAATTTTTTTTCCGGAACGCTGCCAGCTGTCAATTCCATTGATGGCTGACAGGATGGTATGTACGGCGATCATCGGGTGAACCTCCCGGATCTCGCCTCGGTCTATCCCCTCTTCGATAAGGGCTGCCAGCCGGGACCGGTAGCTTCGCCGCTGAGATTTAAAATCGGCCAAAAAGGGTTCAGGCAGGTGCCTCCATTCATGGTCTGCGATATAAACAGTCTCATACTCATCGACCATCATCGTGATATGAAAGCGGATGATCCTTTCGATTTTGGCCAGGATGGAATCATTTTTCAATTCTTCTGCCCGGAGATTGCCCATATATTGCTTGGCCACCCGGAAACAGATATCCTTCAGGATGTCATTTTTGGAGCTGATATGGTTGTAAAGGCTGGGCGCCTCCACCCCGATGGCCTCAGCAATCTCCCGCATGGAGGTGGCGGGAAAGCCTTTCTTTCGAAAAAGAGTGGTGGCCTTCTGGGTGATCACATCCTTTCGGGATCCATTTTCTGAAGGAATAATCTTAGCCATAGTCAGACAAAATTTTGTCAAAACTAACAATTATTAGTTTTTATCGAGCAAGAGGTTGCCCGTCAGGCTGCCAGACAGGGTTTTTTTTTTGAAATATTTGTGGGATGGGGTCCATATTTTTTGATTTTTGGTATGGTAGAATAATTAGCTTTGTGCCGAAAAAGAGCGCTACATGTTATTGGAAGCCGTGGACCGGGTGGAAAGTATCACACCTGAAGACTTTAAACAACATTATTATCTCCCTCAAAAGCCATTGATTATTACCGGTCTGGCCAAACAGTGGCCCGCGTATAACAAGTGGAACTGGGAATACTTCAAGCAGATCGTGGGCCATAAGGAAGTGGCCCTCTACAATAATGTGAAAAGTGATGCCTATACCCCCATCAATAAGGCTGATGACTACAAGACCTTTGGGGACTATGTGGACATGATCCAGCAGGGACCTGCGGGGTGGCGGATATTTCTGTTCAATATCTTTGACCATGCCCCGCAATTGATTGAAGATTTCACGTGGCCGGAGACCCTCATGAAGGGCTTTGTCAAAAAATACCCCATGCTTTTTACCGGGGGGCAGACTTCCATCACCCACATGCATTTTGACATCGACCTGTCCCATATCCTTCATACCCAGTTTATGGGCAGAAAGAAGATCCTGCTCTTTCCCTTCGACCAGCAGCACAAGCTCTACAGAAAGCCCTTTGAAGTGCTGAGCCTCGCAGATTTTTCCCATTACCATGAGGCTCAGTCTGGCAATCCTGATTATGAAAAATTTCCCGCCCTGAAATACGCCCAAGGATATGAACTGGAACTGGCCCATGGGGAGACCCTGTTCATGCCGGCCGGATACTGGCATCATATGGAGTATGTGGACAGCGGCTTTGCGATGAGCCTGAGAGCCATGCAGAGTACCCTGGGCGGCAAAGCCAAAGGGGTCTGGAACCTTTTTGGGATGAGGACCATCGATACGGTGATGAAAAAATCAGCCCCGGTGTGGTGGTATAATCATAAAATCAAAAGGATCCAGGACGCGGCAAAAGGGGAAATTGAAAAAAATTGGAATAATGGGCAGTAAAATTCTTTTTATTCCAAAATATTCATAATTTAGCTATCCAGTCCGATAGATTTTCATATCCTGCTTTATAAAAACCGCCCACGCGTCCCCAAGCCCGATAATTGTCTTTATTACTATATACTCCTGTATAGGGAGTTCTAAATTTTTCTTGTGGTTTCAGAGGTAAGCAAGGCCGGTGATTTTCATCACTGGCCATTTTCATTCAAAAGGGGGGAATGAGGAGATTCAGTCTATAGCCCGGTTGAGGAATTTTACCAGCGGATACAGTGCCCGGAACGCATCCAGGACCTCTTTTCCCAGCTTTTTGTCGCTGAGAAGGGTATCTGGGAGGGGCCGAAGGGCCACGAAGCTTTTCAGTTTGAGATAATCTGCCAGGGGATGGTCTTTTTCATAACCTCTGGGTACATTTACCAGGGAGTATCCTGAACTTCTGTCCAGGTCGCCGTATTGTTTTTTGAAGGAGGGGGCGGTAATGATTTTTCGGAACTCCGCCTGGGAGTAATCGATTTCCTGGCGCACGGCCTTCAGGGCCGTGCCCTCAGGCATCCAGAGTCCGCCGCCGGCAAAGCTCTTTCCCCCCGGTTCCAGGTGAAAATAATATCCTGCAAAGGGGGCCTTCTTGCCGCCTTTGTTCAGGTAGGCCCCCATATTGGTCTTATAGGGGGATTTGTCCTTGGAAAACCGGACATCCCGGTTGATCCGGAAGACACAGTCTTTGACCACAAGGGACCTCAGGTCCTCATCCAGTTTTACGGTATGGTCCAGCAGATTCTGAACAAATGCTTCAAAATCAGCCTTTGCAGCCAAATAGCCGGTACGGTGCGCGTCGAACCAGGTTTTGTGATTGTGCTTTTTGAGCGTTTTCAAAAAACCTAAGGTGGACGAATGAATCATGTGAGGGAGAATAAACGAAGATCACAAAATTAAGAAAAACGGTGCTATTTTACATTGCTCCAGTTTTCGCCACTCTTAATTCTGTAAATAGTCATTTCACTGACTTTGTATTTTTCCGCGATCTGTTTATAGGTCAGCCTTCTTCGCGGATTGGCTATCAGGTCCTTGATGCTTTTCACCTGTGCTGCGGTGAGTTTCAAACCCAGGTTACGGGTATGCTGAACCTTTTTGTAGGCAATCTTCAGCGGGCTGTTCTGCTGGTGGGAACTTACCAGCTTCTGACCCGCCCATTTCAGATTTTTTGCCCGGTTGTCCATCTTGTTATGGTTAAGATGGATCACAAATTTCTCGGAAGGGGAATTCTTCTTGCAAAACAACTTGGCAACCTCTCGGTGGAAATAGATCGTGCCATTGTTCCCGTCAATGTGCAGGTTAAGGGTCTTATATCCTGAGGTTACAGAGCCTTCCAGGATTTTACCGTCTTTATAAATGTCTTCCTGGTAACTCGCAGCCCTACCCTGAGAGGAAATTGCATACTTTTTCCTCATCTTTTTCCAACCCTTGAATTGAAGTTGTTTCCAAGCTTCCCCATTGATTTTTTTAATCATATGCAAAAGATTTCTTTAAAGTTACAAATTATGTTTGTACCATATTTAAAAATTCCTCCTCATTTATTATTCGGACGGTTTTGAGCTTTCTGGCCTTTTCGAGTTTGCTTCCCGCATCCGCTCCCGTGACCAGGAAATTGAGATTGGCACTCACAGAGGAGAGCAGACGGCCCCCGCGGTCTTCCACCATTTTTTCAGCTTCGCTGCGTTTAAGTCCGGCAAGGGTGCCCGTAAACAGGAAGGTCTTTCCCGAAAGGGGACCCGATTTCTCCAAAGTCCTTTCCCCGTGCATGTTAAGACCCAGATCCGCGAGGGTTTTCAGCATGTGCAGGTTGTCCTTGTTATGGAAGAATTCATAGATACTTTCGCTGACTTTGCTGCCGACGTCCTTGAGTGCCTGGAGGTCTTCCAGGGAATAATGCTCCAGGTCGGTAAGGTGTTTGACACTGCGGGCAAGGGTCTTGGCAGTAGCTTCCCCCACGTATCGTATACCCAGACCGAAAATGAGCCGATGGAGTCCCTGCTTTTTGGAGCTTTCGATGGCCTGGGAGAGGTTGTCGATGGATTTTTTGCCAAAACCCTCAAGGCCAGCCACTTTCTCCAGATCCATGGTGTATATCCCCGGGATATTCTTCAGCAGACCCAGGGCAAAGAATTTGCGGATATTGGCCTCCCCCAGGCTGCGGATATCCATGGCGTCCTTGCTGACGAAATGAATGATTTTCTCCACGACCTGGGCCTCACAGCTGATGTTCACACACCGCCATACGGCCTCATCCCCGTGGCGGACCAGGGGGTCCCCGCACACCGGGCACTTTTTGGGAAAATGCACCGGTTTTTCCGCGCCGGTCCTGAGTTCCGGCAAAGATTTCACGATATAGGGGATGACATCCCCTGCCCGTTCCACGATGACCGTATCGCCCAGGCGCAGGTCCTTTTCCTTAATCTGGTCTTCATTGAACAGGGATACTGAGGATACGGTGACCCCGCCAATAGGCACGGGCCTGATCTTGGCCACCGGGGTCACCGATCCGGTCCTTCCCACCTGGAATTCTACTGTTTCCAGTATCGAGGTGGCCTGGCGGGCCTTGAACTTAAAGGCAATGGCCCAACGGGGATGGTGGGCCGTACTTCCCGTGCGCTGCTGAAGGGAGATGTCGTCGATCTTGATCACAATTCCGTCTATTTCATAGGGAAGGGTGTCCCGCTTCTTTTCAAATTCCTCACAATAGTCAATGGCCCTGGCAATGGTGTCCACCGTCACCTTCTGGTGCATGGGGGTCTTGAAGCCGAGGTCAGGTTCACGCTTCGGCTGCACGTCCAGGGCGACATCTATCCGGTCAATCCACGCTACGA